>CALGTJ010000129.1 GCA_937901435.1 uncultured Rhodobacter sp.
TGCGATACATCCGTTTGGCCGGGGACATCGAAATCGCATAGGCCGCTTCCCACTGTCCTTTGGGGACCGATTGGATACCACCGCGCACCAGTTCAGAACCATAAGCCCCGAGGTTCAGTCCGACGGCGACAAAACCGACATAGAACTTGTCCAGCGTCAATCCAAAGAGAGGTAGGACGAAGAAGATCCAATAAAGTTGGACCAACAGTGAGGTACCTCGAAATATCTCAGTATAAACAAGTGCGGTACCCTTTATCATGCGATTGGATGATAACTTCATGAGTCCCGCCGTTAGAGCGCACATTATTGCCAAAATGGCCGAAAGGAAAAACTGCGTAGCCGTCATTATTGTGCCATCAATAAAACGGGGTCCTTGCTCTGACAAAAAATCCAGATATGACATGTGGATATCGTTCCAATATTCATACAATTGTAAGATGGGCTGCATACCAGCCCATCTTTTAAATTGAGCAGATTAGCGGTTTGCGCAAACCCATTCAGTTGTAATGCTTTCATCTGGAAGTTGAGAGCGCGTATATTTGAACGGACCAACATCAGCAAGCATTTGCTCACTACCTAAATACTCCGCCTGAGCTGCATTAAATGCCTCAAGAAAGTCCGTGTCTGCTTTGTCAAAGCCAATTCCAACCCAATTTTGTGTCCAATCAGGCAATGCCGTGGGGTCAGACACTTCCAGCGCCCCGCCAGATTCTTCAGCCAGCCCTAAAAGCGTGAAGTAAGAAGCGGCGCCTGCGTCGGCGCGCCCTGCCTTAAGCGCAGCTAAAATTTCGGTTGGACCAGGCACTTGCATGATCTGCTCATCACTCAGGCCCTCATTTTTGCCAGCCTCAATTGTGTTATAACCTGCGCCTGTTACCATAATGGAGCCGGAGTCGCGGATATCGACATAGGTCTCAAGACCCTTAGGATTGCCTGCTTCTACCAGGAATGCATCCCCAAAAACGCCAAGAGGTTCAGCAAAATTGATATTTTCGCAACGAGACTCTAGAATGTACATACCCCCAGTTATGATATCTATACGATTAGCCTTCAGACCTGGGATCAGCCCACCCCATTCGGTCACTACTGACTCAATGTTTTCATAGCCCATTGACTTTAGAACGCCCAATGCATGTGCATTGGCAAAGCCGAGCGGCGTGTTATTTTCACCGGGATAAGCCCACGGTATCTCATTGGCAAAACCAATCCGAATGGTTTCACCACGTTCAATGCGGTCCATCAGCGGACCGGCCAGAGCCGACGTCGCGACTCCAACTATCGTTGCGGCAGTGATAATGGTGGTTTTCAGTATCGGGTTCATTTTTCTCTCCCTGAGTTGTTGTTCTGAATATTCGTTTTGGAAAACCTCATTGAGGTCGATGGGTATCTGTGTCTTTGTCGTCATATTCCTCCTTTGTGTTTATTGCTTCGTTCAAGGTTGAATTTCGTTCTGGTACCGTCTGTTGTTTTGCGCCTGCGTCGTCTTTGCGGGTGCAATATCTCAGCGATGTTACTACGCCCATCGCCCTTCCATTTGCTAAGCGACATGCGGGCCATATGGCGTGTCGTTCAGGACTTCGGCGCCATCCGGACCCAGAAGAACGGTGTTGGAAATGAAGTAGTTGCCGCGCCCTGTTTCCGTGAACCAGGACATCATGTGGAAGGTCATGCCTTCTTTCATTTCCATGTCTGAATCGTGTCTCAAACCAGTGACCCGGGGGCCGCCTGTCCATGACGGAGGAAACCCGATGCCAACCAGATATCCGCAATGATGGCGGCGGTATTCCGGCATGCCCGCCGCATCAACGACCGATTGCCAACCACTGTAGACATCTTGCGCCGCCACACCGGGTTTCAGCGCGGCCATCGTGGAGTCAAAGGCCTTTATGCAAATCTCGGCCATTGCAGCGTCTTCGTCCGATATGCTGCCGATATTGACCAGCCGGCCCATCGGCGCGTTGTAGCGCGAGACACAACCTGCGACTTCCAAAAATACCGCTTCGTGATGTTTACCATCACCCCAACTTGTGTGCTCTTCTGCCATGCGGTTGGCCGGACGCAAGAAGGGGCCAAACCCGGGCGGTGTACTACCCGCTCGAGTCATGGCAGCCAGACATTCGGCAGCAACATCAGCCTCAAGCGCCCCATCATGGATCGCCGCGATGGCGGCTTGCGTCCCTGCATCGGCGGACCGTGCGGCCTGACGCATAAAGACTTGCTCTTCGGCCGATTTCACCAAGCGCATTTCATCCAGCATGCCGGTGATGTCGTGCCAGCTGCCTGCCGTTACCTGATCCCTGATCTTCGCGCCCATGCCATAGGCCAGACCGGACGACCATTCCTCTACCCCGAGCGCCTTGCCGGCGGTTTTGCCCGCCAAAAATGCGACGACCTTGTCTGCAGCAGTCTCGGAATCTGTGTGTCCGATGAAAGTGGCATTGCGCACCTGATTGCGGATCACCACCTTTTCCATTCCGCGGGTGATCAGGGTCAATTCACCCGTCGCCTCCACAATCAGAACGGTTGGTGCGAAATACCCCCAATGATCCAAACCGATCAGGTAGAAGATGTTTTCGGGCGAACTCAGCAGGATCATATCCAGGCCGCGCGCTTCCATCTGTCTGCGGGTTGCGGCGACGCGCCGCTCCAACTCGGCGTCGGTAAATGGGTTGGAATGCATGTATTTCTCCTGTTTGTGTTTGTTAGACTGACGCGGCTGGCACGTTGAAGTCGGGGTTTGCATCTATGATCGAGGCCAGGCGCAAAAGTCCTGCTTCGCCGAATTGGCGACCGACAAGCTGCACACCCATCGGCAAACCGGCGCTATGCATGCCGGATGGCAGGGTTACAGCCGGGTGGCCCGTCATATTGAAAAAACTGGTAAATCGCGTGATCGCATTGCCTGCGGGCTCGGTAAGACCTTCCGTGGTAACACTCACAGCGCCAAGCTTCGGGGCGATTGCCGGGGTGGCGGGGGTCAGAAGCGCATCCACATCCTCAAAAACCCGCTCCACCTCAGTGCGGTAAACTGTAAGCATTCGTTTTGCGCGAACATAATGTTCGGCCAATAGGCTTTGCCCCAAGGCCAGCCCTGCCCGGAAATCGGCACTGTAAAGATCGCCGCGCTCTTCCAGCCAAGGCATGTGAAAGCTCAACGCCTCAGGCATCTGGATCGTCAACGATACTGTCCGGGTGTGGGTCATTTCAGGCAGAGCGACATCTTTGATCGTCGCACCTTTGCTTTCCAGAAAGTGAATTGCGCGCTCGGTCGCTGCGCGGATTTCTGTGTCTACATTGTCATAGAAAAACGCGCGTGGGATACCGATACGACAGCCTGACAGGTCATCCCCGGCTTGTGCCGCCGCGACGTAGTCATCAACCGCGCTTCTCGCGCATCCCGGATCAGCCGGGTCCGGCGTTAC
>CALGTJ010000130.1 GCA_937901435.1 uncultured Rhodobacter sp.
TAAGCTGGCGCCGATTTTCGTGCCACCACCGAACCCTCGTGCCATCATGGACAACCGGTTCACCGCCCGCAAAGTGTCATTGTCGCGAAGTGCATCACTCACGCACATCAAGCTGGTATGAAACAAAAACGCATCGGTGCGCTGGTCATTACCAACCAACCCTTTGACAAAGGACAAAAATACCCTGGCATAAAGCTGCATTGACCCTGAAACATCCAGAATACTGACCAAATGCACGGGACGGTCAGGGCGGCGGCGGCGCAACAGATGCAACGGTTCGCCGCCTGTGGCCACCGATTTACGCATGATCCGCCGCATATCCAGCCCATCACCCTGCCGCGCGGCTTTGCGTCGGCGTGATCGCCTATACCGGATTGCGGTGGCGATCCGGCGGGCGGTTTCGGCGGCGCGTGCTTCATCTTCAGGCAGAATGAATTCGCGCATATCGGTGGCATTGCGATTGGTCACCTGCGTCGCTATCAGTTTCCCTTCGCCAGAACTTTCGGCCTCGCCATCATTATCATTATCGGGAGTATCGATGCTGCCACTGCCGTCGGCGGGTGGTGCGCTGAACTTTTGCGACAGATTGGTCAGACTGTTTTTCTGGTCGCTACGACTTTGCGTTGATGTGTGATCATGGCGTTGTTTGCCGGCATTCAACCAATAAGCAGCAAATAATTCATCAAACCGGGCAAAGCTCTCAACGTCACTGGCACAAATGGCCTTTAATGCAAGCCTTACATCATTTGGGTCGCCTGCATCAACCAGTTGTAAAGCCCCAAGGCTAGATTCGGTTTCCGGCATGCCGGCCCGAACTCCATGCGCGCGAAGGTGCCGGGTAAAATCGCTAATGCGCTCAGCAATGCTAGCGCGAGTTAAAAAACGCGTAACAGCCATTATCCTGCCCTGCCAGCCAAACGCTGGGCAACCTCGCTGGGAATGGCCGCCTGATCGGCCTCAGTTTTCAGCAAGCACACAAGCGACGACTTCAATGCAACTGGATCGACGGTGATATCATTCACCCCTAAACCACCCAGCGCCGCGGCCCAATCTAGCG
Organism: uncultured Rhodobacter sp.; assembly: GCA_937901435.1. The sequence goes on from CALGTJ010000130.1 coordinate 1,058, forward strand.
TTTCTGCAATGCCCGGCTTTTTTTCTAGATCTTCTTTGCGCAAGCTTTGCACAAAGCTGACGATCTGGGCTGCCAGTGCGGGTTCAACCGCCGGGCAACGGGCCCTCAGTATAGCTAATTCGGTTGTGCGGTCGGGATAGGGAACAAAATTATAAATACAGCGCCGCCTCAGCGCATCTGACAGGTCCCGCGTACCATTAGAGGTCAACACAACAATCGGCTTGCTCTTTGCGGTAATGGTGCCCATTTCGGGGATGGTCACCTGAAAATCGGATAGTATTTCAAGCAGATAGGCTTCAAATTCCTCGTCAGCCCGGTCAATCTCGTCAATCAGCAAAACCGGCGGCTTTTTTTGCTGGATCGCGCGCAGCAGGGGGCGTTCCATCAGATAGTCGGCTGAAAATATCCGCGTTTCGATATCGTCAATGGCGTTGCCGCTGTCACCAGTCCGCTCCGCCATTGCCCGGATCGACAGTAGTTGGCGCTGGTAATTCCATTCGTAGATTGCTGCCGACGCATCCAGCCCTTCATAGCATTGCAGCCGAATCAATTCGGTATTATGGATGTCTGCCAGTGTCTTTGCGATCTGGGTTTTGCCGACACCTGCATCGCCTTCAAGCAAAATGGGCCGTTCCAGTTCCAGCGCAATATGAATCGCCATCGCCAGTTCGGACGATGCGATATAGCCTTTGCCAGCCAGCTTAGTTTGTAAATTTTGCCAATTCATGACTGCCTGCGCAAAAAAAAATAATGGGCAGAGGAAAATATTCCCTCTGCCAATTCTTTTGGTTTAGTCGTGTAGCCCAAGACTGTTCGCTATTTTCCAGATCCGCCAATGGTCATGCGGCATATGGCTTTGCGTCAGGCCAAAGCTCTTAAACGCATCATGCACGGCGTTTGAAAAGGCTGGGACACCACCAACATTTGGGCTTTCCCCCACACCTTTGGCACCAATTGGGTGATGCGGGCTTGGTGTTTCGGTAAAGTCCGTCTGGTAGTTTGGTGTTTCCCAAGCGGTTGGGATGAAAAAGTCCATCAATGTGCCGGTGGTAACGTTGCCTTGCTCGTCATAGGCAATTTCTTGACCTAAGGCGATCGCCAATGCTTCGGTCAACCCACCATGCACTTGGCCTTCAATAATCATCGGGTTGATCCGGGTACCGCAATCGTCCAGCGCATAGAACTGGCGGATTTCAGTTGTGCCGGTATCGGTATCGATTTCCATCACACAGATATAGGCTCCGAACGGGTAGGTCATGTTTGGGGGGTCGTAATAGCTGACTGCTTCCAGACCTGGTTCGACACCTGGGATCGCCTGACTATAGGACGCAAAAGCGATCTCTTTCATTGTCTTAAAGCGCTCGGGCGCACCTTTAACAACAAAGCGATCAACATCCCATTCGACGTCATTATCATGCACTTCCAACAGATAGGCTGCGATCATCTGCGCCTTGGCGCGGATTTTACGACCAGCCATGGCTGTTGCGGCACCGGCTACGGGCGTTGAGCGTGATCCATACGTCCCCAGACCATATGGTGCCGTATCGGTATCACCCTCCTCAAGCGTGATATCCTCTGCTGGAATGCCAATCTCAGATGCTAAAATTTGTGCAAAGGTTGTTGCATGCCCCTGTCCTTGCGAGATCGTCCCCAATCGGGCAATTGCCGATCCGGTCGGGTGGATCCGGATTTCGCATGAATCAAACATGCCCAAGCCCAGAATGTCACAATTTTTCACCGGACCCGCACCAACAATCTCGGTAAAGTGGCTAAGCCCAATACCAATCAGCTTGCGTGTCTCGCCGCGGTTGAATGCAGCCAAACGCTCGGCTTGTTCTGCGCGTAGCCCCTCATAATCGACAGCGGCCAGCGCTTTGCTCCATGCGGTATGATAATCGCCCGAGTCATATTCCCAGCCCAAAGCGGACTGATACGGGAACTGGTCCTTTTGGATGAAATTTTTCACCCGCAAATCAGCAGCATCCATCCCCAACTTGATCGCCAAAACCTCGATCATGCGCTCGATGAAATAGGCCGCCTCAGTCACCCGGAACGAACAACGATAGGCCACGCCGCCTGGCGCCTTGTTGGTGTAGATACCGTCAACGGCCAGATAGGCGGTTGGGATATCATATGAACCAGTACAGATATTCATGAACCCTGCTGGGAATTTTGTTGGATCTGCACAGGCGTCAAAGGCACCGTGATCAGCTGTTGTATGACACCATAATCCAGTAATTTTGCCCTCTTTTGTGGCTGATATTTTGCCCTGCATCCAATAATCACGGGCAAATGCCGTAGCCATCAGATTGTCCATGCGGTCCTCAACCCATTTAACCGGCACACCTGTTACAATCGATGCCACGATGGCACAGATATAACCCGGATAAACACCAACCTTGTTGCCAAAGCCACCGCCGATGTCAGGCGAAACAATGCGGATGTTGTGCTCGGCAATGCCGGAGATCAATGACGCCACGGTCCGCACGGCATGTGGTGCTTGGAATGTACCCCAAACAGTCAGCTTACCATTAACCTTGTCCATTGATGCCACACAGCCGCAAGTCTCAAGCGGGCATGGATGCGTGCGATGGTAATAGATCATTTCCTCAGCCACAACTTCGGCTTCTGACAGCACTGCCTCAGTGGCGGCCCGGTCACCAGATTCCCATGTGAAAATATGGTTGGGATGGCGGCGTGGACCATGTGCCCCTTCGCTTTGGTCGGCAATATCCTCACGTAATACAGGGGCGTCATCCAGTTCCGCTTTGAACGGGTCAACAATAACTGGCAATTCCTCATATTCGACCACAACGGCTTGAATGCCGTCATCGGCGACATAGCGGTCATCAGCGACGACATAGGCCACTTCCTGTCCTTGGAACAATACCTTGCCGTCAGCCAGAACCATCTGCTTGTCGCCGGCCAGCGTTGGCATCCAATGCAGGCCAAGCGGTTCCAGATCAGCTGCGGTCAACACCGCATGCACACCTGGCAGCGCCAATGCCGCTTCGGTATTGATTGATTTAATCCGCGCATGCGCATAGGGCGAGCGAACAAAATCACCGAACAGCATGCCCGGCATTTTCATATCATCGATATAATTACCTTTGCCCTGGGTAAAGCGCGCATCCTCAACGCGTTTGCGTGACGTTCCAAGACCGCTAAGCGCGGCCATACGTTCTTCTTTTGGAGGTGTAGACTCATTCATTACGCTGACTCCTTCACTTCGTTCATTTTAGCCGCCGCGGCCAGAATTGCTTTGACTATATTCTGATAGCCTGTACACCGGCACAGATTGCCTGATATGCCAAACCGCACTTCTTCTTCAGTTGGGTTGCTATTTTCCTGCAGAAGTCGGTGTGCGCGGGTGATCATTCCCGGGGTGCAATAGCCGCACTGCAAGCCATGATGCTCTTTGAACATCTCTTGCAGCTCATGCAGCCCATCTGGTGATCCCAACCCTTCAATCGTTGTAATTTCAGCATCTTGGGCTTGCGCCGCAAAAACGGTGCATGATTTTACCGACATGCCATTCATATCGATTGTACAGGCGCCACAATGTGATGACTCACAACCAATATGTGCGCCGGTCAGGTTGAGCTCCTCGCGCAATACGTGGATCAGCAACTGACGTGGTTCGGTCAAGAGTTCTACCTCTTTGCCGTTAACGGTCATTTTCAATTGTGTTTTTCCCATCTCTGTCTCCCAAACTAAGCCCGCGCCATAGCGCTGGTAATGGCTTTTTGACGATAACGCCAGCCACATGTTTTTTGAAATCGACCGGACCACGTGTGTCGGCCACCGGGTCGGACGCGTCAACGGCTGCTTTGACCGCAGTTTTGATCGTTGCATCATCAAGGCTGCTACCCA
>CALGTJ010000131.1 GCA_937901435.1 uncultured Rhodobacter sp.
AAAGGGTTTGCCGGCACTTTAGGTGCGCAAGGCTATGAGACGGCCTATTTCGGCAAGGCGCATTTTTCCAGCTATGACGCACGCCACAAGACGGGGACCCCGGAAAGCGTGCTGTCGTCCGAAGACTACGCAGACGATTGGTACGGGCCTTACATGGGCTTTCAGCATGTCGAGACGATGATCCACGGCCACAACTGGTTCACGCCACAAAAGCCCCCGCGTGGACAGCATTTTGAGCGGTTCTATTACGGGTCAGGGCGCGGCGACGAATTGAACGCGCTTTACAAACAGAGCGGGCGCGACACTAAGGGTGCTGCGCAAACGTGGCACAGTCAGCTCCCTTTGGCCTATCATAACACGCCTTGGACAGCGGACCGCGCGATTGAGTGGATCAACCACGGGCGTGACACTGATAAACCGTTCATGACTTGGATCAGCTTTCCCGATCCGCATCATCCCTTTGACTGCCCCGAACCGTGGTCCTACCTACACGACCCAAAGGATGTGGACCTGCCCGAACACCGGACCCGCGATCTGGAAAACCGCCCGTGGTGGCATAGGGCCGCGCTTGAAAACACACCGCAGGGTGATCCGGAATCGATCAAGATACGGCAGGCCTATTCGCGGATCGAACAACAGACCGACGATCAGTTGCGAGAGATCATCGCCAATACCTACGGCCAGATCGCGTTGATCGACCACCATATCGGACGCATCATGAGCACGCTGCGTGAGGCGGGTTTGAATGAGAACACCTATGTCATCTACTCTGCCGATCACGGCGATTGGCTGGGTGATCATGGTCTCGTGTTGAAGGGGCCCATGCTGTACGAAGGCCTGCTGCGGATTCCGTTGTTGGTCAAAGGCCCCAATGTGCCTGCGGGTCAGGTAGTGGATGAACCGGTTTCCAATATGGATGTCGGGCCAACGATGTTTGATCTGGCGGGGGTTGAGGCAGAGCAGGTCCAGCATGGGCAGAGCTTGCGTCCCTTCTTTGATGGCACGGGAGAGACCCGCGATTTTGCCATGTGCGAATGGGAGCTTTTGCCAAACCGCGTGGGTGTCGCGCTGTCCTTGCGCGGCGTGCGAACCAAGTCCGACAAGCTGACGATGGATATGCGCTCTGGGGATGGCGAGATGTACGATTTGACCAACGACCCCCATGAAATGGTGAATGTGTTCGAAAACCCAAGCTACGCCGACCGACGCAAGGTGTTGGAAGGATATCTGGCCGCACGCCCCGATGATATCGGTCCGAACCGCGTTCCAGTGGGGCCTGCTTGACCGATGGATAACGCAAATCAATTTCCGTCGATCTGGCACCTTGCAGAGCGGGCGCGCAAACGTATCCCGCATTTTGCTTGGGAGTATCTGGACAGCGGCACAGGCATGGAACGTCTGGTTGATCGCAACCGTGTTGCCTTGGATGCCGTTCACCTGATGCCTCGCGTCATGGGCGGGCGGTATACGCCTGACATCAAATGCACCCTTCTGGGGGCGGAGTTTTCAGCACCGTTTGGGATTGCGCCCGTCGGCATGTCCGGATTGATGTGGCCGGGAGCGGAACTGGCTTTGGCCGACATGGCACGCACCAAGAATATCCCATACGGGCTGAGCATGGTCGCCAATGAAACCCCCGAAGAGGTGGCAAAACGCGCGGAGACCAATGCGTGGATGCAAATCTATTGCCCTAAAGAAGCCGATGTGTTGGATGACTTGCTGAAACGCAGCAAAGCGGCGGGTATCAAAACGCTGATTATTACGGTAGATGTTCCCGTTGGCAGTCGTCGCGAACGCCAACTTGCGGCAGGTCTGACAGTGCCACCCAAGATGGACCCCGCAACCTTGTGGCGCGTGGCTAAACGCCCGTTCTGGGCGCTGGCGACTTTGAAACATGGGCAGCCGCGTTTCAAAACGCTCGAAGCTTATTTCCCTGCTGATCAGATGAGCGAAGGCGCAAAGTTGATAGGTAACATCGTTGATGGTCGCCCCGATTGGGATTATTTCGACCGAATTCGTGCGGCTTGGGATGGCAATTTGGTGCTGAAGGGTCTGATGGATCCGGCGGATGCAGATGCGGCTATCGCGCACGGCGCTGACGCAGTTTGGGTTTCGAACCATGGTGGACGGCAGTTTGATGGCGCGCCCGCCGCGATTGAGGCTTTACCAGCTATCGCGGAAAAGGTCGCAGGCCGCGTGCCTCTTCTGTTTGACAGCGGTATTCGCGGCGGGCTCGATATTCTGCGTGCCTTGTCACTCGGCGCGGATTTTTGCTTCCTTGGGCGTGGATTTCTGTATGCCGTGAGTGCTCTTGGCGCGATCGGGGCCGATCACGCCTATGACATCCTTCGCGGCGATCTTGAAAATAACATGATCCAAATAGGCGCGCGCAGCCTTATTGATCTGAAATCACTGAAAGACTGATATGACCAAAAATGTGCTCTTCATCATGTGCGACCAGCTGCGTGCCGACTACCTTGGATGTGCGGGCCATCCGACAATTCGCACGCCAAATATTGACGCTTTGGCTGCGAAGGGCGTGCGGTTTGAGCGCTGTTATGTGCAATCACCCATCTGTGGGCCAAGCCGGATGAGCACCTATACAAGCCGATATGTGCGCAGTCATGGAGCGGATTATAACAACGTTCCATTGCGTGTTGGTGAGTGGACGATGGGGGATCATCTCCAAACCTTCGGGGGCAGGGCGGTGCTGTGCGGCAAGACCCATATGCGAGCTGACATAGAGGGGATGGCGCGGCTCGGCATTGATCCGGCAAGCGCAAAAGGCAAGCACATCGCCGAAGGCGGTTTTGAAGTTTGGGATAGACTGGACGGGTTGCATCCTCCAGGTATCAGGATGCCAAGCCACTATAATGATTATCTCAAGAAAAATGGGTTTGATGGGATCAGCCCATGGCAGGATTGGGCGGCCTCTGTTGTTGATACGGATGGTGCGATCAAAAACGGGTGGCTCAATGAGAACTGTCATTTGCCTGCCCGCATTCCCGAAGAGCATTCCGAGACCGCCTACAGCACCAATCGTGCGATTGAGTTTATGGATCAAGCCGGCGATGCGCCTTGGTGTTTGCATCTGAGTTATATCAAGCCACATTGGCCGATCGTCGCCCCTGCGCCTTATCACAACATGTATAGTGCGGCCGATGTCATCCCACCCGTCCGATCCGAGGCAGAGCGCGAAAAGGCGCATCCGGTGCATGCCATCAATACGGAAGTGCGTTACTCCACCGCCTACAAAAGGGAAGATCACCGCGCGCAAGTGATCGCCACTTACATGGGGCTAATCACACAGATTGATGACCACATCGGGCGGTTGATGGCGTGGATGGAAAAGAGCGGCAAGCTGGACGATACACTGATCATTTTCACCTCAGATCATGGCGATTATCTGGGGGATCACTGGATGGGCGAAAAACTGTTCTTCCACGATGCCTCTGTTAAGGTGCCACTGATTGTGATCGACCCTTCGGCCGAAGCGGACGCTAACCGCGGCAGTGTTGACGCACGGCTCACCGAAGCGATTGATCTTGTTCCCACGATTGTGGATTTCATGGGAGGCGAGATGCAATCGCATATCCTTGAGGGCCGATCACTGATGCCGTTGCTGCATGGCCAAGATGTTGACTGGCGTGATTGTGCCTTTAGCGAGGCCGATTACTCCCGTACTGCGGCGCGCACCAAACTTGGGCAACCGATGTCAAACTGTCGGATGGTGATGGCGTTCGACGGACGTTGGAAATACGTTTATTGCCCCGGTCAGCGCCCAATCTTGTTTGACTTGGACACAGACCCACAGGAACTCAACGACCTAGGAACAGATCCGGCCTTTGAGGCGCAGCGTGCCCGTATGCAAGCGCGCGTCATGGAATGGGCCTATGGCACTTCCGCCCGCATCACGCAGACCGGAGCCTTTATTGAGGAGCGGAAACCGGAGATCAGACGGGGTATTCTGGTCGGGTTCTGGGACGAAACAGAGGTTGCGGCGGCATTCGCACGCCTAGATACAAGTTAAAGCGCTGCTTACGATCTGGTGCAATTTTTCAATAGTTCGGCAGAGCATTACCAACAAAACGCCAAATTAGCAGCCACACTCAAAGTGAAG
>CALGTJ010000132.1 GCA_937901435.1 uncultured Rhodobacter sp.
ACCAACGGCGTATGAATTCATTATGGGCGGGCTGGACACATCGAACGCAGCGGCAGGGTGTCCTGAGACGAGGCCCGCTGCCAACACGCCGCCTACTATCCAATTTCGCATGTATTCAGCCCTCCTTGGGCCCAAGCGGCGAACCGCCTTTTGTAGGCCTCAAGTCGCTGAACTATGTCGTGGTGCGATGTGATCTGTGGCCGTGGGTTGAGATAAGCCCGCGCAGGATCTCGCTCCGGACGCGGTATGGTTGACTGCCCTATCAGTGCTATGCGGTGCGCCCGCAGATAACGCTGATATCGCTCGTAAAGCCGGGTCAGTTTCTCCTGATGACGTGCCAAGGTGACCGCAGACAGGCGTAGCCCCGAGCGGTCGTGATGGTAGCCAAGGAAATCGAAGCCACGGGCGATTGGCCCGATGGAGGTCTTGTCGGGATGCAGCTCAAGCCCAAGACCGTCAAGGTGGCGCTTTACGGCTGCAATGGCCCGCCTCAAGCGCCAGCGTGAGGGCGCGAGGATCAGAATGTCATCCATGTAGCGGATGTAGAAACAGCCCCGATGCTGCCTTGTCATCTCAACATCAAGGCCATGCAGGTGGAACGCCCCGATCAAGGGACTGAGCGAACAGCCTGCCGGAATGCCGCAGGGGATCTCGCGAAACGTGCCGCCATACTCAACGGTGCGGCGCATATACTGCCAGAGCAGGTTCAGGCTATCGCGATCCGTCACATGATCGGCCAGCTGGTCCATAAGCCGATGATGGTTGATTGAGGCGTAGTAGGATTTGACATCTGTACGGAAGACATAGCAATGCTTAGGCAAAGCTGCCTGTACGGAGCATATGGCCTGCTTCAATCCGCCATTGCCCCGAAGGTGCATACAAGCTGGGGATCGCGGCAGGGTGTTGGAAAGTTGCTCGGTGAGCGTCTTCAGCAGTGCGGTGTCCTGAGATGGGCGCTGAGGATAGCGCTGCCCCCATTGGCGCACGAGCAACGGTTTCAGTAGATGAGGCGTGCGATGTGTCATACGGTGCGCAGGACGGAAATTGACGGAGCACCGGACGCACCCATGGCGCAGCCGTCAGTAGCTGCATAATCGATCCAAGTCTTGGCAATCTGACACATAGTCAATCATCCTTGATCGCGCGGAGCGCGCCGCGCGTCGCACGTTGGGAGCACCATGGTTTCAGCATTTGCAGTACCCTTTACGATCATGGTAAGTTGAGCAACCCCTTGGCGATGCGGTGGAACTCGAATTGACGCATGTCACGTAACCTATTGTTTTAAAGTTTAAAATCGTGGAACTGCAGTGCTATTGACATGTGCTGCGCTGCAGAAGATAGTCGAGAGTGTTGTGGTTATTTTTTTTACTTCTCAAATCGATGACGGTGACGCACCGGCAGCCGCAAAAAGCCGCCGCTCAAATCTGGTTCAAGGGATGCCACACAGATGACCCAGCCCCTTGCGATTACCGATTTCGACTTCGCTGCAGAGCCTGCAGATGCCGACCGTCTGGTCGAGGTTTGGTTGCCTGAAATCGAACGGGCCGTAGCAACATTCGAACCCGATGACCGGTCCATCGCGTTTCTCACGGCGGCCTTGCGCATAGGGGCGCGGTCCAAGACCCTCAAAAACATCAACCTGATGGAAGTCGTCGAAAAGGCGGGCTATTCGCGCTCAACATTCTTCAGGCTGTTCGAGGGCTACACGGGGTTTTTGTTCAAATGCTACCAACTGAGCTGCCTGTTATCGACCAAGGTCTATGCGCAGCATCTCGTCGAGCAGCAGTTGAGCCTTGAGGAATTCTGCAAGTTCACAATAGACGTCTTCTATGGCGCGAACTGTACGATACCGCATGAAATCCTGCAATTGCTATGGCGCGAGCACAATCTGTCGCACGCCGAGTTCCACCCGCATGTCGCCGACCTTGCGCCTCTGATCCAAAGCTACCTGAGCCAGAACCCGCAAACGCAATATTTGCAGGTTGACGTAGACGAACTGGATGGTGTGCTAAAGAG
>CALGTJ010000133.1 GCA_937901435.1 uncultured Rhodobacter sp.
CACACACAGGACACGTTTCATCTTGGTATTAATATTACGAGTCTGTCGCGCCAACCTTTGGTGTTTACAACTGGGGTATTGATGCGAAAAACAACTATTCTGCATCGATCACCAATGGCGGCGCCATGAATGGCCCAGAAGCAGTCGAAGCACTGACTTGGTGGCTCAGCATGCGTGATATTGCACCACCAGAAAGCCCAGCGTCAACCTGGACTGAGGTTGGTACATCTTTTGCTGCTGGCCGTGCAGCGCAAGGCCTTGTTTATGGTGAAAACGCTGGATGGATTGCCGCAGACTCGGACAAATCACTTGTTGTTGGTAATGTTGGCGTAGCTTTGCCACCACTTGCTGATGGTGTGCTTGCCGCTGCTGAAGCAGGTGATGGCTACATTGGTTACTATGACGGTGGTGCATTCGGTATGACACATTCTTCTAAGAACAAGGAAGCGACAGCCTTATTTCTTCAGTATATCGGCCAGAACGAAGTTCAGCCTGATTGGGCAGTTGCGGCACCGCGTGTGACCAACACTGCGACGTATGATGATCCTAAAGTTGTTGCATTTAACAAAGAACTTGGTGGCTATTACGATTTGATTAAGGACAAAGGTTACCTGTTCGCAGGTGCGCCGGCTTATCCGTTCCACGCGCAAGTGCGTGAAGCGACGGCGCCGATTTTCTACCAGATCTTGCTGGGCAATCTTGCACCACAAGAAGGTCTTGACCAAATGGCAGCCGCAGCTGAAGCAACGCTGACTGAACTTGGCTACCGCAAGTAACCTATCCTCCCTATAGGCTACAATTCGGGTCGCCGCCGTAACTGCGGCGGCCCACATTTAAAATAATATTGCTGACAATATGTGTTTGGTGCAATCATATTTACACCGAATCGCAAGAGGATAAATAACATGCAATCCAAAAGACTTGGCTGGATACTATTGGCCCCAACCTTGGTTATCCTTTTCTTTTTTGGGGTTTTGCCATTTATCTACGTGGTCTTTGTCTCTTTTCATTCTTGGAACCCCTTCGCAGTCAATCCCGAGATGATATTCAACGGAGCAGACAATTTCCGAAAAATTGTTTTTGATGAGGCATTTCTGAATTCTGTCAGTGTGACGGTGATGTTCGTTTTCTTTGCGGTCTTGTCCGAATTGATCATTGGGTATTTTCTGGCACAAGCATTTATGCGTGATTTTCCTGGCAAGGCGATTTTCCGCACAATACATACTCTGCCCCTGATCATGGCTCCGATCATTGTTGGTTCTGTCTGGAAACTGATGACCACTCCATCCATTGGAATTATACCGCACTATCTGGACGAATGGTTTGGTATAAAAATGATTATTGCCACATCGGTCCCTACTGCATTTGCCACAATTGTTCTCATGGATATCTGGCACTGGACGCCGCTGGTCACACTGACCCTGATTGCAGCTCTTGTATCATTGCCGTCCGATCCATTCGAACAGGCGCAAATTGATGGTGCTGGAAAGCGGCAAATTTTCTGGCATATTACTTTGCCAATGATAGCGCCAGCTGTGGTTGCCACTGTTTTTATTCGCCTGATGGATGCGCTGCGCACGGTAGATGAAGTTTGGATGCTTACTGGAGGTGGGCCAGGATCAGCGACACGGTTCGTTGGTGTGCATATCTTCAAAGAAGTATTCCCAAAAACAAATTACGGATATGGATCAACGATCTCCGTCATCGTACTCTACCTGACAATCGTGTCGTGCTGGTTACTTTATGTAACCATGCTTGCGCCACGCAACAAGAAAGATTGAATCTATGAAAAAGCAAAGTCCAATCATTGGTATTATTTTCTGGACCCTTGTCAGCGTTTTGACACTGTTCCCTATTTATTGGCTGTTCGTCATCTCGGTCAAACCTGCGGTACAGTTATTTTCTACACCTGAACTCATCCTTTCGGATCCCTATTGGGGCAATTATGCTAAAGTTTGGGGTGACCGCCTTCTACGCAGCTATATGCTAAACTCGGTAATTATTTCGACGGGAAATGCTGTTATTTGCACTGTGCTTGGCTTTTTCGCCTGCTACGCGCTGTCACGTTTCAATATGAGTGGTAAGGAGTCGATTTTCTTTTGGACGATTACCAACCGTATGGCTCCTCCTGCTGTGTTCCTGCTGCCGCTCTTTTTATTGATGACCCAGGTCTACACTGTTGGCGAATGGAGTCTTTTGGACACGCGGATCGGCATGATCTTGGTTTATTGCACCTTCAATCTGCCGTTTGCGATCTGGACACTTCGGCCAACGCTAGAAGGCATCCCTAAAGAATTGGACGAAGCGGCTTTTGTTGATGGTGCAAGTGCATGGCAGGTAATCACTAAGATAGTTTTCCCACTGTGTCGACCCGGTCTTGCTGTAACGTTGATCTTGACCTGGGTTTTTGCATGGAACGAGTACCTTTTGGCTGCTACGCTGACAAATTTTAATGCCCGGACACTGACAACTGGCCTTTCGGAATATGTCACCACAACCGGCACTGAATGGGGCATCATGGCGACAATTTCAGTCTTTACACTGATACCGGCTTTGATTGTTTTCGGTCTTGTGCAGAAACACATTGTTGCGGGTTTAACCTTTGGCGCGGTGAAAGGATAAACCATGAGTGATCACCATGAAGAATCATTGATCTCGGCCATGCTGGAGGAAGAAAATGCCCCAGAGTCTGTGATTAAGACAACTGGATTTCTGTCGATTGAAACCAATTGGTTCGACCGCCTGTTCATCTCGATCGTGATTTGGGTTGCGCTATCATTGTTTTGGTTTCGATTTATCGAACCGATGGGACTTACGATCTGGATTTCAAATACTATTGCCGCTGCGTTGGCCTTCATTATCATCAAGAAAGGCTGAGACATGGAAGCACTTGTTTTGGAAAAAAAAGACGAACTCAGCCTGCGGGACTTTCCTGCGATAGACCGTGCTGAAGAGATTCTTGGACCGCGTGAGGTGCGCATTAAGCTGCACACAGTTGGAATTTGCGGGTCTGATGTGCACTACTATACAAATGGACGGATCGGGCCATTTGTGGTGAATCAACCGATGATTTTGGGTCACGAGGCCTCGGGTACAGTTATCGAGGTTGGCACAGACGTCACAACTCTAAAGGAAGGCGATAGGGTCTGTATGGAACCAGGTATCCCCGATCCAAACAGTAAAGCCACGCAACTGGGCATGTACAACATTGACCCCGCTGTTCGCTTTTGGGCAACGCCGCCTGTACACGGGATTCTGCGACCGACCTGCGTTCACCCAGAAGCCTTCACCTTCAAGCTGCCAGACAATGTCAGCTTTGCTGAGGCCGCAATGGTAGAACCTTTGGCCGTTGGGGTGCATGCAGTGACCAAAGCGCGGGTAAAGCCTGGTGATAACGCAGTTGTTATGGGGGCTGGTCCCATTGGGCTGGTAACAGCGTTATCAGCGCTTGCGGCTGGATGTGCTAAGGTTTACGTAACGGATTTAGCCGCCAAAAAGCTGGATATTGCGGGTTCTCTCAGCCCCGCGATTGTCCCAGTTGATGTGACCTCACAAAATCTGACGGATGTGATCAAACGTTACACTGACGGTTGGGGTGTTGATATTGTTTTTGAGGCCACGGGCAGCCCACATGCTGCAAAATCAGTGTTTGAGCCATTATGCCCTGGCGGATGTGTTGTGATGATTGGCGGACAATCCGACCCCATCCAATATGATTCTGGAGCCGCGATGATCCGTGAGGCGCGGGTCGAAAACATCTTTCGCTATGCTCATGTTTTTCCACGTTGTGTGGGAATGCTCAGTTCTGGTGCCATCGACGTCAAACCCCTCATCACCCGAACATTCGACTTTTCAGAAAGTATACAGGCCTTTGAAATTGCAGCTTCAGCGCCGTTGGCGGACGTGAAGATGCAGATCGAACTGCCACAATAAAGGATCAAGAACATGGCTAACGTAAAAATCAACAACGTAATTAAAAGTTATGGTGCGACGCAGGTTATGCATGGTGTCAGCGCCGACATTGAAGATGGCGAGTTTGTCGTGCTGGTTGGCCCATCAGGCTGTGGCAAGTCCACGCTGCTTAGAATGTTGGCGGGATTGGAAGAAATCAGCGGTGGTACGATTTCCATTGGTGACCGTGTGGTAAACGATGTGCTTCCAAAAGAGCGTGACATCGCGATGGTTTTCCAAAGCTATGCGCTTTATCCGCACAAGACAGTTTATGACAACATCAGCTTTCCACTTTTGATGATGAAACGGTCCAAGGCAGAAATTGAGGAAAAGGTTAGAAATGCCGCTGAGATTCTTGACCTGACCAAGTACCTTAAACGCTACCCCAAAGAGCTTTCTGGTGGCCAGCGGCAGCGGGTTGCCATGGGTAGGGCTATTGTGCGGGACCCGCAGGTTTTCTTGTTCGATGAACCCTTATCAAACCTTGATGCAAAACTGCGCGTGGCAATGCGGATTGAGATAAAGGAACTGCATCAGCGTCTCGGCACGACAATCGTCTACGTCACCCACGATCAGGTTGAGGCGATGACCATGGCGGACAAGATCGTCGTGATGCGTGATGGGCGGGTTGAACAAATCGGGAGTCCGCTGGATCTTTATGACAATCCCACCAACACCTTCGTGGCAGGTTTCATTGGCTCGCCTTCCATGAATTTTGTCCATGGCAAGATCGCTTCTGAAGGAGGTTCTTACATCTTTCTTTCCGACAGCGGACTGAAGCTTCCGCTTCCGCAAACAGCGGCAGAGGACGGTCAAGCCGTTACATATGGCGTACGGCCAGAATTAGTTCAGATTGGCGACGGTGGCGTAGAGATGGAAGTTGTTGCGGTCGAACCTACTGGTTCTGAGACGCAAATTTTTGCACGGTCTGGAAAAGACACCATTGATGCACTTGTCAGAGATAGAATTAATGCCCGACCCGGTTCTAAACTCGGATTCATGATCAACCCGGATGACGTACATCTGTTTGACCGCAAGACAGGGCAGCATATCTGATGTCCCTAGTCACGGGTGTCATTTTTGATCTGGACGGTTGCTTGGTCGACAGCGAGCCCTTGTCTTTGGAGGCAATCGCCTCTGAG
>CALGTJ010000134.1 GCA_937901435.1 uncultured Rhodobacter sp.
TGTCATTCATAAAAGTTAGGTACCAACCAATGGGACGTCAAGTTTGTCTGACAACGCCAACCTATGTTCTTCAATGCACGCGCGATTTGAAGTCAATCCTGCTCGGGAACAGACCCAAGCCTCACTAAAAATGTCGGGTCTCCAACTTCGCCGCTACTGCTGTCTTCTATCACCATATAGGCGTCAGCACCGACGCAACTTTCCGCGCGAAATTCCCGTTCTGCCCGCTCTTGAGCTTCATGGGGCGTAGAATATTGTAGTTGCTTGTCGATTTGAAGGTTGCCTTGCTGCCCGCGCGCAGTCGTCTTGGCAATGTATGTCTGGCAGACATAGTGAACCTTTGTGCCGGTCTCTTCAATTTCGCTCATCGGGTCTTCCAAATCTAAATCATGGGCGGTTTGGGACAAGTCTCGGACGTCGCCCGCGCCAGGGTGCGCAACTAAGCTTAGCTGAATGCCTCGGGCGGGCGAAATCCGACATGTTTTAGCTACTTTACCTTTTTACCGCCAATTGCCAGTGCAGGTTTTCCATCCAGCGAGTTGGCCGTCGCGGAAACCTTTGCCTTCTCTTGCTTAGGTTTTTTGGCTTCTTTGTTGCCACGCTTGCTGTTGTTGCCTTTGGCCATAAGAGGTCCTTTCAAATGCAGCGATCCTGTGCCGGGATGGCAAGGGCATCACTGCGCTGTAAACCGCGCGCCAAATTTGTGGCGCACGGCAGTAGATGCATCAGACGTGGGTCTGAATGGGCGCTTCTTCCGCAGCCTCGTCCAGCACCTTTTGCTGGTCACGGGATATGGTTGTAACAGGGCTGCTAAACATCGCATTTGCAGCGGCAAAATCTATGGCTATGTCGATCTCAGTCCAGTCCAGACCGCTGATATCAAGAGCATGGAACTG
The DNA here is from genome assembly GCA_937901435.1 of uncultured Rhodobacter sp. The sequence continues at coordinate 897 of CALGTJ010000134.1, forward strand.
CGTACCTTGGTCGACCAGTTGCGCGTAAGCCGCCTCGTAATACGCCTGAAGGTTTCCACGGCTCTCCATCATCTCTGAAAGCTCTGTGAATAGCAGTGCGCCCGTTCCGGCGCTGATCTTTTCAATGCCGATGGATTCGCCCAACGCCAGTTTGGGATCGACGGACTTCCCGACCTCGAGCACCTGCATCTGATCGCTTGCGATGACCTTCACCTCTTCGTCCTCAAGCGCGATATTGCGGTCGATGCACAGGACGTTTGCGTGGTCGCTGTCCAAAAGTTGGCGCAGGATTTTGACATCAAACACGACGTCCGCGTCGAATTTCACAAACTCAGCTGTGCCAATCGCTTCAAAGGCCAGCATCAGGGAGTAGCCTGTGTTCGTCTCGCGGTACCGGTCGTTGATCACATAGGTGACACGGATGCCGCGAAACGTCTTCTCTACAAATTTCTGTATCTCGTCGGCCCTGTGCCCCAGCACGAGAATAAATTGTGACATTCCGCAGCTCAAGCAATTGCGGATCATGCGTTCAAGGATGATAGACCCGCCAACAGTCAGTAGGCTTTTTGGGCAATTATCGGTCAGGGGACTGAGGCGCGAGCCAATGCCAGCGGCTAGAATGACGGCAACCGGTGCACGGTGTTTTTCGTTTTTCATGATACTTGAATCCTAAATGAGCCTATTGAATCAGGCTATTTTTGCGTTGGAACCTTCAGATTTTCGGCGATGTTTTTTCCACGAAACCACGATTTGTAGAGGCCCCAGAACACTTGGCTTGCCGCAAACACCCAAAGCATAGGTATGAGTTGGTCAAAGATGAGTGCC
>CALGTJ010000135.1 GCA_937901435.1 uncultured Rhodobacter sp.
CGGTTCGGCATCGACGAGGTTTACGGGATGCACAATTGGCCCGGTCGTCCTGCGGGCAGTTTCGCGATCCGTCCGGGGCCGTTTTTTGCCGCGACGGATGTTTTCGACATCACCTTTGAGGGCAAGGGCGGTCATGCGGCCAAGCCGCAAGAGACGATTGATACCACGGTCATGGCGGCGCAGGCGGTGGTGACCTTGCAGACGATCGCCAGCCGGAATGCAGATCCGATTGACCGGCTTGTGGTGTCGGTGACCTTGTTCGAGACGTCGTCCAAGGCGTTCAACGTGATCCCGCAGTCGGTTCAGATCAGGGGCACCGTTCGGACCATGTCGCCCGAGATGCGCGATTTGGCAGAGACGCGGATCAAGGCGATTTGCGAGGGCGTGGCGGCGACCTTTGGCGGGACTGTGGCCGTTGAGTACCATCGCAATTATCCGGTGATGATCAATTCGGAGGTCGAGACGGATTATGCGGTGGCTGCGGCGCGTAAGGTGGCGGGCGATTGCGCCGAGGCGCCTCTGGTTATGGGCGGCGAGGATTTTGCCTTTATGCTGGAGGAACGTCCCGGCGCGTATATTCTGGTGGGCAATGGCGATACGGCACCGGTGCATCACGTGGAATATAATTTCAACGACGAGGTGATCCCGGCTGGCTGTAGCTGGTATGCTGAGATGGTCGAGACGCGCTTGCCTGCGGCGTAGGGCGCGCTCATCCGCCCGACCGGGCGTCTTCGCGGGGGGGGCGGGATGAAGCTGGCCAATGTGATCTGCATAAAATGGGGCACGCTGTTTGGCCCTGAATATGTGAACCGTTTGTATTCCGGTGTGCGGCGCAATTTGTCGCTGCCGGTCCGGTTTTTCTGCATGACAGAGGACGCGGCGGGGTTTCATCCGGATATACAGGCGTTGCCTCTGCCGGTGGAACCGTTTCACGACGAGATGAATGCGGCTTTGGCGGTGGCGAACCGGCAGGGTGCGATGCGCAAGGTCTCTTTGTTTCGTCCCGGTTTGATCCCGGATTTGCGGGGGCCATTGCTGGGGTTTGATCTGGATGTGGTCATCACCGGCTCGCTGGATGCGATCTGGTCTTATGCGCCTGGCAAGGTGGCCATGCGCCACGATTGGGTCGAGGCGCGGCGGGGGCGGTCAACCGGGCATGGGTCGGTGTTTCGCTATGATCCGGCAGAGCATGGCTGGCTGTACGATGTTCTGGCCGCCGATCCAAAGGGAGAGGTGGAAAAGGCCCGCGGCTCAGAGCAACGATATACTTCGACGTTGGCGCAATCGCGCGGGGCTTTTGCCTATTTGCCGCCCGAACAGGTGGTCAGTTTCAAACATGATTGCCTGCGCCTGCCGCCGATGAACTATTTTGAGCCGCCGAAACTACCACTGGATGCGCGCGTTGTGTGCTTTCACGGGCGTCCCAAGATGCCGGAGGCCGTCGTGGGCTATCGCCACTGGCTGCGCGGGTCGCGGTCTTGCGAATGGCTGCGTGCGCATTGGATGGATGCGGCAACGCGAGATCTTGGACCGGAGTGGGCCTGATCCTTTGACCTGAGGGCCGGGGCATTTCCTGAATTCACCTACCGCCGCGGCCTGGGCTGCCCTGATCGATGCGCATATGCGCTGGAATGGAGCAGGGGGGCCGCGTCTTAGCCGCCCGTGTGGCTCATATGGCGTGACACCTGTCCGTCGGCCTTCTGGCGCGAGTAGTCAAAGTCGTGGCCCTTGGGTTTCAGGCCAATCGCCTTGTGGATCGCAGCCACCAAAGGCGCGTCGGTGTCGGGGAAATCGCGCAGGGGTTTGCGCAGATCCGCCTGATCCTCTTGGCCCAGACACATATACAGCTCACCTGTGCAGGTCAGGCGCACGCGGTTGCAGCTTTCGCAGAAGTTATGGGTGAGGGGGGTGATAAAGCCGATCTTTTGCCCGGTCTCTTCGATGCGGCTATACCGCGCGGGACCGCCGGTGCGCTCTGACAATTCCGTGAGGGTGAAACGCTCGCCATAAGCCTCGCGCACCTCGGTGAGAGGCCAGTATTGCCCGACCCTGTCTTCGTTGCCGAGATCGCCCATCGGCATAACCTCGATCCACGTCAGATCCAGATCGTTGCGTGCGCACCAGTCAGTGATCGAGAACAACTCGTCCTCGTTAAAGCCCTTCAACGCCACCGCGTTGATCTTGACCCGCAGCCCGGCCTTGCGCGCCGCCTCGACCCCGCGCAGCACTTGGGGCAGGCGGCCCCAGCGCGTGACACGGGCGAATTTGTCATCATCCAGCGTGTCCAGAGAAACGTTCACCCGGCGCACACCCGCCGCATAGAGATCAGGCGCAAAGCGTTCCAGTTGCGAGCCGTTGGTGGTCAGCGTCAGTTCCTTGAGCGCGCCGCTGTCCAGATGGCGCGTCATGGACTGAAAGAACGTCATGATTCCCTTGCGCACCAGCGGCTCTCCGCCGGTGATTCTCAGCTTTTCCACCCCAAGCCCGATGAAGGCGCTGCACATGCGGTCCAGCTCTTCGAGCGTCAGCAGCTCTTTTTTGGGCAAAAACGTCATGTTTTCGCTCATGCAGTAGACGCAACGGAAATCGCAGCGGTCTGTAACCGAGACGCGCAGATAGGTGATGGCGCGGGCGAAGGGATCGATGAGTTTTGGTGTCATCCGTGTAACCTATGTGGGCGAAGCGCAGCCTGCAAGTCTTGAGGGCGTTGAACCGTTTCTGCTTTCGTTCTAATCTGAGAATATGAAGTATATCGTATCATGTATTCTGGTTCTGACGCTGGCAGGTTGCGGCGGCAAGAGCCTTGGGCCAATGAAAGGCCCCGGTTTTCTAAAAGGACTGAGAAAGGCCCCTGCGGCAGAAACAGCGGCACCCGCAGGAGAGCCGATTGATCTGCTGGCGGGCGTTCCGACAGTCCCGGTCGAGGGTGACGATGCGGGGGCTGCCGATGGCTCTGTCTCAGTGCCAGCGGCGGGCGCTGTCACGGTTGAGGCGCTTGACACAACGACCCCGGAACAACGCCGTGAGGCCGTCGCAGATGCGCCGTCGTCAGGCGATGGGCGGATCGGCAGCACAGTGGCCTCACTGGGGGCCCCCGGAGAGCCGGGCTTCTGGATCAAGACGCCGCTGGTGAGCGAAGAACAAACCGGTCGGCTGGTCTATGTGGGCAGCGGGCGCAGTGTTCAGGTCAAGCTTTTGCCGTCGGGCGGACCCACGGGGGGGGCAGTCAGGTGTCACTGGCGG
>CALGTJ010000136.1 GCA_937901435.1 uncultured Rhodobacter sp.
GTCGCGAGTGTCAAAACCTTCCCCGTGGCCAACCGCGAGATCACACTGAACAAGCCGCTGGACGCCATGGTTCTACAGGTGCTTGGCGATGCGAATGAGGCGCTTGGCGGGCATGTGCCCATGGTGATGGAAACCGATCCGCGGCCGCGTCGTGCGCTGACGATGATCCACCACCCCAAAGGCGATCCGCAACAGTTTTCGTCCGGCACCTGCCAGATCCACCCGCGCCAGTCAGAGATCCCCGAGGACGCTTCGCAGTTGCGGCACAGTTGCGAAACCACGGGCGGCTCTTCGGGCTCGCTGTTGCTGGACGCGCGCACATTGGCGGTCGTGGCCTTGCATAACACCGGCGGGCTCAGCCGACAGGGCGGCTTCAACGGCGGGCACAAGATCGCGATGATCGAAGAGGCGCTGGACATCGGATTTACCAGCACCGCCGCCCCTGTGCCGGTCAAACCCGTAGGCAACCCGGCCAATGACGCCCTGCTTGCCGCTTTGCTTTTGTCTGACGACGCGAAGAAACGTGGTGCCTTGGAAATACTGATACAGCAGTTTCCCGATAGCCTTGCCGCTCAGAGTGCGCAACAAACCCTCGCTGCATTGATTGCGGTGACCCCGACAGCAAAGCCGTCAGATCCGGGCCTGTTGATCGTCGCTGAAGACGGGTCCGGTCAGTTCACCAGCACCACCGAGGCCATCGCCGCCGCCCCGGATGGCGCCCGCATAGAGGTGCGACCGGGCGGGTACACCGGTGCGGCTGTGGTTGATAAATCCCTGACGATCATCGGGATTGGTCAATCTGGCGAGGTCAACTGGGAGCTGATGGACGGCGAGCCGATCTTATGGAAAAAGGGCACAGGCGAAATTAGCAATATCGCGTTTTACGGCCACGAGGGCCATGTTCTGCGGGTCGTTGACGGTCGCCTTCACATTGAAGGCGGCTCCATCGGCAATTTCACCAAATCCGCGATCCATGTCGAAGGCACTGCAAACGTCACGCTGAAAGATATTGATTTTTTGGGATGTGTGGAAAGTTGTGTAGAAAGCTTTGCCACGTCAGTGACGCAGATACTTGGAAACACATTCTACGACGGAAACTATGTGGAAGGCAAAGCCCTGATCTCTGCGAACGAAACTGCTAAACTTATTATCGACGACAACGTATTCCAGTATCAGGGATCTTCAACCGTGATCAGCATAGCGTCACGCGGCCCGGTTGAAATCATCAGGAACCAGATTGACGGCAGCGATATTGCGATCGAGGTGCTGGATGGCAGCTCTGCTCAGATCCTTGAGAACCGCTTTGATGGTGCGGGGATTGCGGTGGTGATCGGGGCGGGTGCAGACCCGCTGGTGAAAGGCAACGATATCTATGGGGATTGCGGACTTGGCCTGCGGTATGATAGCGGCGCCAAGGGCGGAGTGCAGGACAATGATATCCGCAATTGTTTGGTTGGTGGCATCGAGATTCTGGAGGCCGCAGACGTTATGGTAACCGGAAACCGGATCAACGGCATCCGCGATGGCAAATTCGGTATCTGGGTGGGCAAGCAGACAACAGGCCGCGTTGCTTTCAACGATTTGCGCGGCAATGATACGGCCTTGGGTGCTTTGAACTGGGCCGACAAAGAGCCAAAAGTCGTGATGACCGGCAACAAGTATTAAAGCAATTCGCGTTAAACCTGAATCGCTTAACGCTGCCTGAAATCAGAGATTTCAACGCGTTAAGCGATGCTTCATGCCTCAAGTTAAACGCGAAACGCTATAGGCCGACACCGGCACCGCCTCTATCACCACAAAGGCCTGCGCCCAAGGGTGGTCGTCGGTCAGGGTGACGTGGATGACGGCGGTGTGACCTGCGGGGGTCATGCTGGCCAGACGCTCTGCCGCCCAGCCGGTCAGGGTCATCTGCGGCTGGCCGGTGCGCAGGTTCGTCACTGCCATGTCCTTCCACGCGATGCCCATCCGCAGACCGGTGCCCAGCGCCTTGGAACAGGCCTCTTTCGCGGCCCAGCGTTTCGCATATGTGCCTGCCACATCACGCCGCCGCTCTGCCTTGGCCTGCTCTGCCTCGGTAAACACCCGATTGCGAAAGCGGTCGCCAAAGCGGTCCAGCGTGCTCTGGATCCGCTCGATATTCGCAAGGTCCGTGCCGATACCAAGGATCATAAGGTCTGCCCTGTTTTCATGGGAATGATGCTGCCGACCGCCTGATTGATCGTTATCGCCAAAATCGCCGGATCAGTCCCGCCTGTATTCGGCGCGAACCGTTCGATTGGCAGGCGGATCGTCAGCCCCGAGGCCGGATCATAGGACGCACCGATCTGACCAAAATACATGCCTGCGAAACCCGTATATTCTGCCTCGCTGATCACCGCGCAATTGCGGTTGCCCATTTCATCATAGGGCGGCGCGATCACCATCAAATGAAACGCACCAAGCGCCGGATCGACGGTGTCCAGCACAATCACACGGATCTCACCATTGGCGTAGGTTCTGGTGTGTTGATCTATGGGTTCCGGGATATTGCGCGCCGATGACACCCAGCCCCCACAATCATTTGCGGTTTGCGCCACCACAGGGGCGCCGACCAAAAGGCCAAGAATCAAAGCACCGGAACGGGAAATAAATTTGAGCATCTGAGGTCTCCAAAAACAAAGTATTGAGCTACGGTTGCACAGCAAACTATGTTTGGCAAATCTTTCAAGGGAGGTGGCGATGCGGGTCTGGATCTGTCTGATATGGGTGATCGCGACGCCCCTATTCGCAGAAAACCGCGCGCCCTTCCTTGGCACTTGGGGCACGCCCCACCAATGCGCAGGCGATCCGATCATCCAAGGCGGCACCAAGCGCGCCGCACCCTTCGAGATCACGGCCGATTGGATACGCAATGGCGAAACATGGTGCGCTTTGCGCTGGTTTCGTGTTCAGGGCGGCGATTTCGTGTCAACGCGCGCCCGGTGCGGCGAAGACAGCGCGATCACCTATCGCCTCGATATGGTCCTGAACACAGACCGCCTGACTTTGATCTGGGACGAGGCCTTGGTGAACGGGCCGCTGTTCCGCTGCCCGCCCACACAATAGAGTTTAGGCCACGGCGCTTTCGGCGCGGGCTTGATCCATCAGCGCCCGCATTTGATGGATGGCAGGCTCGAACCCCAAAAAGATCGCCTCGCCTATCAGGAAATGACCGATGTTCAATTCCATCACCTCGGGAAAGGCAGCAACCGGCTTGACAGTGTCATAGGTCAGCCCGTGACCCGCGTGAACCTCTAGCCCAAGAGAATGGGCAAAGGCCGACATTTCGCGCAGGCGCTTAAGCTCTGCCTCGCTTTCCGCAAACTTTCCCTCGGCAAAGAAATCGCAATAGGCCCCGGTATGCAGTTCGACCACCTCGGCCCCAATGCGGTTGGCAGCCTCGATCTGAGCACGATCCGCGGCGATAAAGATCGACACACGACAGCCCGCCTCGCGCAGAGGGGCGATGAAATGGGCCAGCTTGTTTTCCTCGCGCCGCACCTCCAGCCCGCCCTCGGTCGTCCGCTCTTCGCGTTTTTCGGGCACAAGGCAGACCGCGTGGGGTTTGTGGCGCAGGGCAATCGCCTGCATTTCGGCTGTGGCGGCCATCTCGAAATTCAAAGGCAGGGTCAAAGCGTCCATCAAGCGTTCGATGTCGCTGTCAGAGATATGACGGCGATCCTCCCGCAAATGGGCAGTGATGCCATCGGCCCCGGCCTGTTCCGCCACCAAAGCGGCGCGGACGGGATCGGGATAGGCAGACCCGCGCGCGTTGCGCACAGTCGCCACGTGGTCAATGTTTACGCCCAGGCGCAGTTTGTTCGGGGTCGTTGTCATGGCTGCCTCCGCCGGAATAGGTGCTTGAACCCTACTTAGTCCGCTTTGATCGACACGTCAGCCCTTTGCAGCGCCAATTTGCGTTTTTCGAACCGTTCTTTCATCTTTTTGACCCGCCGTTTTTGGTAGGCGCTGACCGCAGGCAAGGTCAGCATATAGGCGATCACCCCAGCGATTGTTCCGGGGATCAGACCGCCGACTGTATAGGGCCAGGCCACGCGCCAAAAGAAATGTCGCAAACTGTCCCAATGGGCCGTGTCATCGGTGAACATGGCAGTGGCATTATGCCAAAGCTCGACAGACGCGCGACTAAACTCGGAAAACACATGCTGAAGAGGCACGGAGTCCGGCATATCCAGCATCCAGTTGCCCAGTTCAAGATTGATTGCCGCAATCAAGGGAAAAGTGATCGGATTGCCAAAGAAGGTCGCCAGCAGTGCCGCCAGAATATTGCCCTGCATCATCAGCGCGATGATAGCCGCGAACACAAAGTGAAAGCCAAAGAACGGGGTGAACGAGACAAAGACGCCAGCGGCAACCCCTCGGGCGATCTTATGCGGAGGATCAGGCAGCCGGCGCAAACGGTGTACGACATATTCCACAGCGCGCCGCCAACCACCCTTTGGGTAGAACGCCTGAACAAAGACTTGTAGCCAAGTCCGTGGAGTCCGTCTCTTGAAGACCAATCTGTTTCCTTCGTCGCCCGTTAAGGCCTGCGCTCGATATCTCTGTGGCGACTGATCGAGGCCACATCGCTTTCCGCCTCGACCGCCAGCATCACCGTATGAAGATGTTCTGCATCCCGTAAGTCCACGTCAACAATGAGGCGATAAAAGTCCGGTTTCCGGTCCACAAATACTAAATCAGAAATGTTGGCTTTTTGCTCTCCGATCAAGGTGCAGATGCGCCCCAACACGCCCGCGTCATTGCTGATCGTGATATTCAGACTCACCGTATGTATGGCCGGATGCGCGCCCGCGCGCCAGTAGAGATCGATCCAGCGATCCGTTTGGTCCTGCAAATCTTCGAGTGCCATGCAGTCAATCGCATGCACCAGAATGCCTTTGCCACGGTAGGTGATACCAACGATGCGCTCTCCGGGGACGGGCTGACAACAGGCGGCGCGCTCAAATGGCTGATCCGGGTCCAAACCAACCACGGCGCGCGCAGCGTCGATTTCGTCCTCTGGCGACACCTTAAGCCGGGGATACAGCATCTTAACCACGTCGCTGGCGCTCAGTTCGGCAGACCCGAGACGCGCCAGCAACTCTTGACTGTCTGCCAGTCCCAACTGCCGCGCTGCGGTCTTTAGCGCCTTTTCAGAGGCCCGCTTGCCCACATGTTCAAACGCCACACGCGCCAGTTCCGCGCCAAGCTTGACGTAGCGCTCGCGGTCTTCTTCGCGCAGCGACCGGCGAATCGCGGATTTCGCGCGGCCCGTGACGACGATATCAACCCAGGTAACCTGTGGGCGCTGGCCCTGCGCCGTGATGATCTCGACCATCTGACCGTTCTTGATCCGCGTCCAAAGCGGCACACGCATGTGGTCGATCTTTGCCCCGACACAGCTATCACCAATCCGCGTGTGGATCGCATAGGCGTAATCCAGCGGCGTCGCCCCGCGTGGCAGCTTGATCACATCGCCCTTGGGCGTAAAACAGAACACCTGATCGGCGTACATTTCCAGTTTGACGTGTTCCAGAAACTCGTCATTGCTGTCCGCGTTCATGAACCGCTCTGTCAGACTGGCGACCCATTTACCCGGATCCACGGCAAAGGGGTTTTCTGACCGCACGCCGTCCTTGTAAGACCAATGCGCGGCCACCCCGGCCTCTGCGACATCGTTCATCGTGTGAGTGCGGATCTGCATTTCTACCCGTTTCGCATCACGCCCGGACACCGTCGTGTGGATCGACCGATAGCCGTTGCTTTTGGGTTGGCTGATATAATCCTTGAACCGCCCCGGCACGGCACGCCAACGCTGATGAATTGCGCCCAGCGCGCGGTAACAGTCGGCGTCATTCTCTGTCAGCACGCGAAAACCGTAGATATCCGACAGACGCGAAAAGCTTAGCTCTTTTTCCTGCATCTTGCGCCAGATCGAATAGGGCTTTTTCGCGCGCCCCTTGACCTCTGCCTTGATCCCGGCGCGGGCCATTTCGGCCTTGATATCAGCGGTGATCTTTTCGATCACGTCACCGGTCTCGCGTTGCAGGTTGATAAAGCGGCGCATGATCGATTTGCGCCCCTCGGGGTTCAGCACGCGAAACCCCAGATCCTCCAGCTCGTCGCGCATCCACTGCATGCCCATGCGCCCGGCAAGCGGGGCAAAGATATCCATCGTCTCGCGCGCCTTTTGCGCCTGCTTGTCCGGGCGCATCGCCTTGATCGTGCGCATGTTGTGCAGACGGTCGGCCAGCTTGACCAGAATGACCCGCAGATCCTTGGACATGGCCATAAACAGCTTGCGGAAATTCTCGGCCTGTTTGCTTTCCAAAGAGCTGAGTTGCAGGTTGGTCAGCTTGGTCACACCGTCGACCAATTCCGCAACATCGTGACCAAACAGACGCTCGATCTCTAGAAAGTTGCTTTGCGTGTCTTCGATCGTGTCATGCAACAACGCCGTGATGATCGTCAGATCATCCAGCCGCATCTCTGTCAGGATTGCGGCCACTTCGACAGGATGGGTAAAGTAGGGCTCGCCCGAATGGCGAAACTGCCCGTCGTGCATCCGGGCGCCATAGTCATAGGCGTCCCGGATCATTTGCGCGTTGGTATGGGGGTTATAGCTTCGGACCTTGTCGATCAGGTCGTCAACGCCGATCAACCGGTCCAGAGCCATCGCCAGCCAAGCCTGTTACTTGGGTTCTTGCGCTTCCATCAGCGCACGAAGAACTTTCTCTTCGGACATATCGTCCTCTGCGGGCTTGTCAGCCTCGGCGCCCATAAGCAGCGCCATGGCGTCGTCTTCGGGTTCGTCCACTTCGATCTGGGTCTGGTGGCTTTCGATCATCCGCTCGCGCAGATCTTCGGCTTGCTGGGTCTCGTCCGCAATCTCGCGCAGCGACACGACAGGGTTCTTGTCGTTGTCGCGATCCACGGTGATCGGGGAACCGGCAGAAATTTCGCGGGCACGGTGTGCGGCCAGCATGACCAGTTCAAACCGGTTTGGGACTTTATCAACGCAATCTTCGACCGTAACGCGGGCCATGTCAGCTCCAATCCTGAAATCTGGGGATGGTGAAGCACCTTCTTATGACGCCAGATGAGTCTTGACAAGGCAAATAGCTACGCATTTGGGCAGTTTAAAGGAGTTTGACCTCTGATTTGTCCGCTTCGGGCAAGGCATCCAGCATCTGCCGCACTGTCAGGCCACTAACCGGGTGGACCCAGTCCGGGGCGATATCAGCGAGGGGAATCAGCACAAATGCCCGATCCTGTATTCTGGGATGCGGCAGGATAAGTTGATCGGGTGTGCGTTTGATCTGATCGGACAGCGACAGGTCCTGCCAATCCCTGTAGGTGGCGAGATCGGGCAAGACCAAATCGCCGACTCCGATCAGATCCAGATCCAGAGTCCGCTGTCCCCACCGGATTTCGCGCGTTCGCCCAAAGGTTGCCTCTACGTCATGCAATACTGTTAAGATTTCCTTAGGGTCTGTAAGGCCAGACAGGACAGCAGCGGCGTTCACGTAGTCCGGGCCAGCCCCCGCAGGAAAGCACGGCGTCGTATAAAAAGGACTAATTTTAATGATTGAAAGGCGCGAATCAGCGAGAACCTCGAAAGCACGTCGTAGGGTTTTTTCGGGCGAACCAACGTCACTGGGCATATTTGCCCCTACGGCAACTACTACTTTCGGATAGTCCGAAGCTGAATTTGTATCCGTATTGTGACATTCTGTGGCTTGCAGCACTGGTTTTTCCCCCTATTTTGCATGGTAGTTTTGTCCGAACTAACACATTAAGCTGGTCACTCCTGGCTTAGTCATTGGCGAAACACTTAATTGGAAGGATTGTAAATGTTTTACAGAGACGAACGGCTCGCGCTGTTCATTGACGGATCGAACCTCTATGCAGCAGCCAAGTCGCTTGGCTTTGATATCGACTACAAGCTTCTGCGGCAGGAATTCATGCGTCGGGGAAAATTGTTGCGTGCGTTCTATTACACCGCGCTTCTTGAAAATGACGACTACTCTCCGATTCGCCCTTTGGTTGATTGGCTGCACTATAACGGCTTTTCCATGGTCACAAAACCAGCCAAAGAATATGTCGACAGTCAGGGTCGCCGCAGGGTCAAGGGCAATATGGATATCGAGCTGACGGTCGATGCTATGGAGTTGGCGCCGCATGTGGACCACATCGTACTGTTCTCGGGTGATGGCGATTTCCGTCCACTTGTGGAAAGCCTGCAACGCAAAGGCGTTCGGGTGTCGGTCGTGTCCACGATACGCAGCCAACCCCCGATGATCGCGGATGAACTACGCCGCCAGTGCGATAACTTTATCGAACTGGACGAGTTGAAAGACGTCATCGGCCGCCCACCACGCGAACCGCGCGAGTATGAGGCCCCGACCCCAGAGATGGCCACCGAAGAAGACTAAGCACACGTCAGAATTGACAAACCCGCACAAAAGCCCCGCCCGGTCACCGGCGCGGGGCTTTTTTCTATCTGGGGCGAATGAGGTTTTGAATACCCCTATAAACAAACAGTTTTAGGCAAAAAGCCGACCAATTTAGCAACGCCTTAAGCTTAACGGTACCTTTTTCGATCACGTTGTCGAACAAAGCGCTGACCGAATTGCCCCCAAACCAGACGTAAGTCCGCGCCACCCGTAATGCCTTGCACCCTGTTGCAACGGCAATCGTTTCGCCATTTGAGGACGGCATCGGCACGGCCACGACGTTTCAGGTTTTTTACCTCAGTCCTGCGACCTCAATCGACGTCGCAGAGGGAAACGGAACCTCCGAAAATGCCTCTGCTCTGGTAGGCAATACCTATGGCGGCGTCGGGGACCCCCTGCTGAACCGCGTTCAGACGCTGTCGCCGGGCAGTACCAGCTACACAGGCGGGGCCACGTCGATCGGGTATGATGTCGACAACAATCTATATAACGAGACGTTCCGCATCAATGGCGGGCCAGATCAGACGATGGACGGTGTCGCCGTCTATGACACAACGCTCACCTACATCGACGGCACGACGGCAACAATTTCTGCAGTCTTGTTTCAGGACACGGCTGGCAATCTGTACCTGGCCTCCGAACCCACTCTCAATACTGATCAATCCGCGCTAGAGGCGCAAGGGATCCGCTCGCTGACCCTGAACAGCCTTACGTCAAATGTCGGTACTTTGGGCGGGGATCGGGTAAACGGCACCTATGCCACCTGTTTCACCGCCGGGACCGCGATCCGCACGCCCAACGGCGAGGTTCTGATCGATACGTTGCAGGTGGGCGATATGGTCACCACCATGGACAACGGCGCCCAACCGATCCGCTGGATCGGCACGCAGCGCCTCAGCCACCGTCAATTGCAGGCCAGACCCAACCTGCGCCCGATCCTGATCCGTCAGGGTCTGCTGGGGGCCACCCGAAACCTGCTGGTTTCGCCTCAACACAGCATGTTGCTGGGCCCCGAGACTTTGGTGCGCGCAAAGCATCTGGTGGACGTCCCCAAATCCGGTATTCGCATCGCGCATGGTAAGAAAACTATCAACTATGTCCATCTGATGTTCGACGCTCATCAGATCATTTTTGCCGAAAACACCCCATCAGAGAGCTTTTATCCAGGGCCGATGGCCGTAAACGGTCTGACCCTTTCCACCAAGGCCAAGCTAAAGCTGCTGCTACCGGATGTCTTTTGCACAGATCCCCCCCCAACCAGCCGTATCGAAAAGAAGTATGGCGCCACAGTCAGGCCCATCCTGCGCAGGGCTGCAATGCGCGACCCTGCACGGGTCCATCGGTTTTTCTGACCGCTCACACGCAGCACCATTGCCCCTTGAACACTCCCTGCTGACCTCTGGACACTGGACCAACCCGCGACTTCGATTTACTTATGGCACGGATTGCCCTGCCCACTCGTTGTTGCGAAGGAATAAATCCGTGCCAAAGCCGCCTCTGACCCTTTATCTTGCCGCCCCACGCGGATTTTGCGCTGGCGTAGACAGGGCCATCAAGATTGTCGAGATGGCCTTGGAAAAATGGGGCGCACCGATCTTTGTGCGCCATGAGATCGTGCATAATAAATTCGTGGTCGATGGTCTGCGCGAAAAAGGCGCTGTGTTTGTCGAAGAGCTTGACGATTGTCCGGGTGATCGTCCGGTGATTTTCAGCGCCCATGGCGTTCCCAAGGCGGTGCCCGCAGAGGCCGCGCGGCGCGAGATGATCTATGTGGACGCCACCTGCCCGTTGGTCAGCAAGGTTCATATCGAGGCGGAACGTCACAACAGCAACGGCCTGCAAATGGTGATGATCGGGCACAAGGGCCACCCGGAAACCGTCGGCACAATGGGGCAGCTACCGGATGGAGAGGTCCTGCTGGTCGAAACCGTCGCGGATGTGGCTGACCTCAAGGTGCGCGACCCGGATCGCCTTGCCTATATCACCCAGACCACCCTGTCGGTTGACGACACAGCCGGGATCGTCACAGCCCTACAGGCCCGCTTTCCCTCGATTGCTGGGCCGCACAAAGAAGACATCTGTTATGCCACCACCAACCGACAGGAGGCGGTCAAGGCGATGGCCCCCAAGGCAGACGCCATGCTGGTCATCGGCGCGCCAAACTCGTCGAATTCCAAGCGTCTGGTCGAGGTCGGAAGCTCTGCTGGGTGCAAGTATTCGCAACTGGTTCAGCGCGCGGCTGACATAGACTGGCGCGCGCTTCAGGGCATCACCTCGATCGGGATCACCGCCGGGGCAAGCGCCCCCGAAGTTCTGATCAAAGAGGTGATCGACGCTTTCCACGACCGCTATGACGTGACCGAAGAACTGGTGGAAACAGCCGTCGAGAGCGTCGAGTTCAAAGTTCCCCGCGTGCTGCGCGAACCCGCATGACCCAAATCCCCCGTGCCGCCCTGATCCTCGGCCTTGCCGGGGTGCTGCCCTTTGCCCTACCGATCCTCGCGCTGGTGCTTGGCCTTGCCTCGCCTTTCGGGATCCCGTGGCAAGCCGTGCAGATCCTATATGGGCTGACCATCCTTGCCTTCATGTCCGGCTGCCTCTGGGGCTTTGCCGCAAAAGTCGAAGACAGCACCGGCTACGCGCTCAGCACCCTCCCTGCGCTTTACGGCTTTTTCGTCCTCGTTCTTGTGATGCCGATCTCGAGCACTGCGACAACAGTGCTCTTCGCCTTCGGCTTTCCCGCACTCTTGCTTTTGGATCTGCGCGCCGCAAGACTGGGTCAATCACCGATGTGGTGGAATCCCCTGCGAGTCCTACTCACCAGCCTCGTCACCGTCTGCCTGCTTGTTGGAGCCATCGTATGAGCAACACCATCAACGTCTATAACCGCATGGCCGCCGACTATGTGACGATGACCAAAGGGCATGCGCCGCAGGAACTGACAGATTTCATAACCGCCGTGCGTCCCAAAGGCCGCGTCCTTGATCTTGGCTGTGGTCCCGGTCATCACACCGCCGAAATGGTGACCGCCGGGCTGGATGTTCTGGCCGTTGATGGATCTGCCGAAATGGTTGCACTGGCCAGCCAGATCCCCGGCGTCACGGCCCGTCAGGCCCTGTTCGAGCAGATCCCCGATTTAGGCACCGTCGACGGGGTCTGGGCCAGCTTTTCCCTGCTTCACGCGCCACGAGCCGATTTGCCCCGCCATCTTGCCGATCTGCACGCGCTTTGCAGTCCGAACGCCCCGATCAGCCTTGGCATGAAACTGGGTTCGGGCGAAAAAACCGACAAACTGGGTCGGTTTTATAGCTACTACACCGAGGACGATCTCAATATGCTGTTGACCCAAGCTGGGTTTACCCCCAAATCAGCCCTTCGTGGGGCTGGCAAAGGGCTGGCTGGCGATGTGGAAGACTGGATTGTGATCAACGCCCATGCCTAAACTTTTCGCCTATACAGACGGCGCCTGCTCTGGCAATCCCGGCCCCGGCGGATGGGGCGCTCTGCTGATCGCACGAGACGGCGATACTGTGGTCAAAACACGCGAACTCAAGGGCGGGGCCGCCGATACCACCAACAACCGTATGGAATTGCTGGGCGCGATAGAGGCGCTGGACGCGCTGGAAAAATCAAGCACCATCACCGTCATCACCGACAGTGCCTATGTGAAAAATGGCGTCTCGGAATGGATCCATGGCTGGAAACGCAACGGCTGGAAAACATCTACCAAAAAGCCTGTGAAAAACGTCGACCTCTGGCAACGCCTCGACGCGGCGCAGGCCCGTCACACTGTCACATGGGAATGGATCAAGGGCCACGCCGGGCACGAGGAAAACGAACGTGCCGATGAACTGGCCCGCGCCGGAATGAAGCCCTACAAAAAGTAGCTACCGCTTTGGCCCGTAAATGCGCCACAGCCAAATCAGCAGCATCGCCCCCAGCACGGCCCCTAATAATCCAGCGGCGATTCCCGTAATCATCAGCAAAAGCCGCAAAACCAGCCCACCGACCAGCGCGCCAAAAACACCTATGGCCACGGTCGTGATGACATCCGCGTCCCATTTCATAAGCCGCGTCGCCAAAAACCCGGCAGCGGCACCGATGATAATCAAAAATAATACAGGCATGGGCTAATTATGCGCTCATTTCCGGGAAACACAAATGGTATTCCGGCCCACCCTCAAAACCGGGTGCCAATCGCACGAAGTGCCAGACCAGCGTGCCAAAGGCACTCTATCTGGTCACCGCTACTTGCGATAGTGGGTCGGCACAATCACCAGCGCGCCCACAGAGGACGCAATCGCGTTAAGGTCGTGACTGCCCAGACTGATCCCAAACATGACCGCCACAAAATAGAACAGGATACTGCCCCCGATGCAGATAATCATCGACGGGATCACCCCATTGTGCGTGAACCGGGACCGTTCAGAGCCATAACCAATGATCCCCGCAATCACGATGGTGCCGATCAGAGCGAAATACATAGCGCTATCCTTGTCCCATCGTGTCGCCCATCTTGTCACCTTGCCCAATCACCCAGCCGCGCAGCAGGTCTTGCGCGTCCTGCGCGCCCTTGCCTGCCCGCTGCGCACGGGTGATCTGCACGGCTCCCGTTCCACAAGCGACACACAAACGGTCGTCCAAAACCACACCGGGTTTACCCTGCCCGTCAACAACCCGGCTTGCCAAAGCTTTCAGTCGCTCGCCCTGCACCATGGTCCAAGCCCCCGGAAAGGGCGACAGACCCCGGATTTGGCGATCCACATCGATAGCAGGCTTGGACCAGTCTATCTGCGCCTCGGCCTTGTCGATCTTGGCGGCATAGGTAACGCCATCCTCTGGCTGTACCACAGGTTCCAAATCCTCAAGTTTTTCCAAAGCTTTGACGATCAGCCCGGCACCCATATCAGATAACCTGTCATGCAACCCGCCTGTCGTTTCTGTTTTGCCAATCTTCGTCAGTTCGCGCAGCAGCACAGGCCCGGTGTCCAGCCCCGCTTCCATTTGCATGATGCAAACGCCCGTCTCTGCATCTCCGGCCATGATCGCGCGGTGGATCGGCGCAGCTCCGCGCCAGCGCGGCAACAAAGAGGCGTGGATATTCAGGCAGCCCTTCGCAGGCGCATCCAGAACCGCCTGTGGCAGGATCAGTCCGAAGGCCACGACCACGGCAATATCGGCCTCTAGCGCGGCAAAGTCCGCCAAAGCCTCTGGCGTCCTCAAGCTTACCGGATGGCGTACCATCAGCCCAATGGCCTCAGCCCGTGCATGAACCGGGGTTGGGCGATCCTTTTTGCCACGTCCCGCGGGGCGCGGCGGTTGGCAATAGACGCAGGCGATCTCATGGCCGGCTGCGATCAACGCGTCGAGCACAGGAACCGAGAAATCAGGCGTACCCATGAATATCACTCTCATGTCGCCCTCTTCAATTTTTCGTATTTCTTCAACAGCATCTGGCGTTTCATCCGCGATAGGCGATCCACAAAGACCTTGCCATTCAGATGGTCGATCTGGTGCTGTACCGAGGTCGCCCAAAGCCCGACGAAATCCTTTTCTTCGATCTCACCATCCGCGTTCAGAAATCGCACAGTCACCGCACGAGGCCGCAGGATCTTGGCGGAAATACCCGGCAGATTGGGGCTGGCCTCTTCGTGTTCGCGCAGCTTGACCGAGGCATGCAGGACCTTTGGGTTGGCCAGCCGCACCACTTGCCCGCGCGCCTCAGACGCATCAACCACCGCAAGGCGCAGCATCACGCCGATCTGGGGCGCGCCAAGACCGACGCCGGGCATCGCCTCCATCGTGTCGATCATATCCTGCCAAATCGCGCGGATCTCGTCGGTGATCGCCTCGACCGGCGCAGCCGCAGTTTGCAACCGCTTGTCCGGCCATGGCAGGCAAAGCCGTGCGGTCATTGGGTCTGCAACGCGGCAAGCGCAGGGGCGACACGCGCCTGTTCATCGTCTGGCAAGAAATCCGTGTTCAGAATACCGTCAAGGTGGTCATATTCATGCTGTGCGATAACGGACGCCAAATCAGTGAAATCCGCCACGTGAACAGCCCCCTCCAAATCGCGCCAGCGCAAGGTGATGTCTGCCGGGCGCTCCACTTCGACCGGGATGCCGGGCATTGAAAGGCAGCCCTCTGTAAACAGTTTTGTCGTTTCTGATTTGGAAACGATCTCTGGATCAATCGCCACGACCGGGTCACGGGCGACCCCGTCTTTCCAATGGCAATCCATCACGAACATCCGCAGAGACACACCCACCTGCGGCGCGGCCAACCCGCGTCCCGGCGCATCATACATGGTTTCGATCATATCGGCGGCCAACACCCGGATCTGGTCCGTAACCGCACCCACGGGCATGGCCACCTGCCGCAACACCGGATCCCCGATCAAACGGATTGGCAAAACGCTCATCCCCGGGCCAGCTCGCGCTTGAGCTTGACCATTTTGCGGGTGATCATCTGGCGGCGCAGGGGCTTGAGGTAATCCAGAAACAGCTTGCCGTTCAGGTGGTCGATCTCGTGCTGCACACAGGTCGCCCAGAGACCGTCAAACTCTTCTTCCTGACGTTTGCCATCCATGTCCTGCCACACAACGCGTACCATTTTGGGGCGCTCGACATCGGCAAAATGTTCGGGGATCGACAGACAGCCCTCTTCGTAAACATTGGTCTCTTCGGACGACCACGTGACCTCTGGATTGAACAGCACCATCGGTCGCGGCTTGGCGTTCTCTTCCTTGACACAATCCATCACGATCAGCCGCGTCATCTCTCCGACCTGTGGCGCAGCCAGCCCTATGCCGGGCGCATCATACATGGTCGAGAGCATATCTTCGGCCAGCCGACGCATCTCGGCCGAGATGTCAGCAACGGGGGCACATACCTTTTTCAGGCGCGGATCGGGGTGCAGTATAATGTCTTTCACAGCCATAAACGGTCATTTAGGGGATGCTGCGCCGTTTCGCAATGTGCCTTGCACCTGACGCGTGAAAGGATAGCTTGCCCAAGTGCATTCACAGGAGAACCCCCATGAGTTTTGACGACATCATCGACCGCCGCGGCACCCATTGTTCGAAATGGGACAAGATGCAGGGGCTTTATGGTGTCTCGCCCGACACAGGGATCGCGATGTGGGTCGCAGATATGGATTTCCAATCCCCCGAATGCGTGCGGCGCGTCGTGCAAGAGCAGGCCGATCACGGGATCTACGGCTATAGCGGCGATCCATCGGATTATCTCGCGGCGATCCAGTGGTGGATGCAGACCCGGCATGGGTGGACGGTAGAACCAGAATCGATCTTTAACACTGCGGGTCTGATCAACGCTGTTGCCGTCTGTCTGGACAGCTTTACAGAACCCGGCGATGGGGTGGTTCTGTTCACGCCCGTCTATCAAGCCTTTTCCAAGATCATCCGGACTGCTGGGCGCGAGGTTGTCGAATGTAATCTGACGCTTGAGGATGGCATGTATGCCATGGATTTCGACGCCTATGATGCGCAGATGACGGGGCGCGAAAAGATGGTCATCCTCTGCTCGCCGCACAATCCCGGCGGCCGTGTCTGGACAGCAGAGGAACTGCGCGGTGTTGCGGATTTCGCCAAGCGCCATGACCTGATCCTGATCTCTGACGAAGTCCACGGCGATCTGGTGTTTCACGGACATAAACACCTGCCGATGCCCGTCGCCGTGCCAGAGATCACGGACCGGCTGATCATGCTGACCGCCTCTAGCAAGACGTTCAACATTGCCGGGCTGCATGTGGGAAACGCGATCATTTCCGATCCGACCCTGCGCGCCAAATTCGCGGCCAGGATGGCAGCACTTGGGATTGCCGTGAACTCTATCGGGACACTGATGGTCACCGCTGCCTATTCACCCGAGGGCGCGGCTTGGGTCGATGAACTGGTGACCTACATCGAAGGCAATGTTGCGGTCTTTCGCGAAGGCATTTCTGCCATCCCCGGCGTGTCTGTTATGCCGATGCAGTCAACCTATCTGTCATGGGTCGATTTCGCCGGGACTGGGATGGAGCACGAAGAAATCATTCGACGTGTCTGCACAGAGGCGCAGATCGCCGCCAACTACGGTCCAACCTTTGGCAGCGGCGGTGAAACCTTCCTGCGCTTCAACCTTGGCACGCAGAGATCCGTCATCCATGACGCCGTTGGTCGCATGCAAAAGGCCTTTGCCGATCTTCAGTAAGTCTTAGTATTCCGCAAGCAACGCAATCGGGGCGGTGACGTCCCGATAGAAATCCAAGGGCGCTTTATCAACAGCCGCTGTATTGCGCTTGAACTCATAGATCATCTCGCCTCCATCCTGAGACGACGCCACGATCAGGCACTGGCATACATGCCGCCCACCGTCATAAAGATCCACAAGTCCGCGCAGCTTGGGCGCATTTTCCATGTCCAGCGAAAATCCGGTGTCCCAATAGCGCAGCACAGGGAACAAAGCCTCACCAACCTGCACACGCAGGCGGCTTTTCCTGGCCTTATCGGCGCGGCGCGCAGCCTCTAGTCCTTCACGCACCTCTTTTGGCAGATATTCAGACATCACACGACTCCCCCGAACGTAATTGCAAGGATGGAGATACCGTAGCGTCAGTCAAGTAAAGGTTTGATGAATTGTAGAAATTTACAGGCTTGACCGGTCCATCACGCTTTTACTTTCGGACGCAAAACATGGGGAATTTCTGGGTCGTATAGCGCACTGTCCTTAAAATCCTGCACTTCGTGCAAGGCGGGCCCGACCAGAATCAAAGCGGTGCGCGTAATCTTGGCCGCACGCACCTTGGCGTGGATATCGCAGAGTGTTCCGCGAATCATCACCTCATCCGGCCAACTGGCGCGATAGGCCACGATCACAGGGCAATCCGCACCGTAATAGGGCGTCAAACGCCGCTCGATATCGCGCAGCGCACGAATCCCCAGATGGATTGCAAGGGTCGCCCCGGTGCGTGCGAAATTTTCCAGCGTTTCACCCGCAGGCATAGAGGTCGATTTCATCGACATCCGCGTCAAAATGATCGACTGCGCCACCTCGGGAATGGTCAGTTCCTGCCCCATCGATGCCGCCGCCGCCGCATAGGCAGGCACGCCGGGAATGATCTGGTAGTCGATTCCATCCACGCGCAATCGGCGGATTTGTTCGGCAATCGCCCCGTATAGAGACGGATCCCCCGAATGCACCCGCGCCACATCCTCGCCCCGCTGATGGGCCGCGAGGATCTCGGCGTGGGTATCATCCAAAGTCATCGGGGCTGTGTCCAGAACACGCGCCCCCGCCGGCGCTATGGCCACCACTTCGGCCGGCACCAGCGATCCTGCATAGAGGCAGACCGGACAGGCCGCGATCCGTTTGGCGGCCTTGAGGGTCAGTAACTCTGGATCGCCCGGCCCAGCGCCGATGAAATAAACGGTCATACACAACCCTCACAAAAAAAACCCAACTCAAGACACATCCGACAGATCCCCATCAATCTTTCGCGCATAGCCGCGCGGCGTGTACATACGCGGCCCCTCGCCCAAGGCCGCAAGACGCGACTGGGACGAGCCGATCAAGACCACCGTCAGCATATCCACCTCATCGACCTGCAAATCCTCTAGCCGCCGATAGCGCAGATATTCCTCTGGGCGACCCAGCGACGAGGCCAGCATCACCGGGCAGTTTGCCGGGCGATGCTCTAGCAGGATATCGCGCGCCAAGGCCAACAAATCGCGCCGCCGTTTGGACACAGGATTGTAAAAGGCGATGACAAAATCGCCCTCTGCCGCAGCCCGGATCCGGCGCAGGATGTCCTCACGCGGGGTCAAAAGATCGCTGAGCGAGATTGCGCAGAAATCATGCCCCAAGGGCGCACCAGCCCGCGCAGCGGCCCCCTGCAAGGCAGAGACACCGGGGGCAGAGATCACCTCAACCCGACGGGCGGCATCACTAACACCCTGCGCGTCCGATCCACGATCCAGCAGTTCAAACACCAGCGCACCCATGGCATAGATCCCCGCATCCCCCGAACAGATCAGCGCCACGTCGCGCCCCTCGCCCGCCCGTTCCAAGGCATAACGACACCGCGCCTCTTCCCCGCCCAGCGGAAAATCATGGCGCGGTTTGCCTGCAGCCAACGGGCCGAGCAGATCGATATACAGGCCATACCCAACCAGTTCTTCGGCATCGGCAATCAGGCGAGAAGCCTCTGGCGTACGCCACGCCGCCTGACCCGGACCGATCCCAACGATGGAAAGGCGACCACGGGCACGGCCTTGCCGTTCGGTCAAAGGCTGTGGTGCGATACCAATGGCACAGGTCGCATTCGCTGTCTTTTGCTTTGGATACGCCAAAACGCTGTCGCCCGATTGCGACAAGGCCCCGGCGTCGGCCACAGAATGCGTGCCAACCTCGGCAAACACCACATCAGATGGCGTTTCCACACGCGGCGTCTGCGCCTCTAGCTCTGCGGCTGTGAACAGGCGCAGGGGGACACCCAATGTCTTGGCCAAGTCCAAAATCGCAGGTTCATCCGCCTTAAGGTCAATCGTGTTGATCGAGTGAATTGCGCCGGGGGCAAGCGCTGCCTCGGTCAGCATCTCCATCACCAGATCAGCCAATTCCTGCGGCGGGCAATTGCGAGAGCATCCAACCCCCAGCGTGGCACGCTGGGGATGAAACGTCATCACACCCTCGCGCGCGGGTTCCATCGTCGCCTCGACATAGACCGTATCCTCACCAGGTGTGGCCATGGGCAAAGCGTCCAGCCAACCAGCCTTCGCAGCCTCATCACCACAGACATGCGCTTTTTTGCCGTTCAGCAACCCCGCCATCGCGTCCTTTGCCAGATCAGGGGTCCCAAGCACCCAACCCGCAGGCGGCTCATCCAGAGACACGCCAAGCGCCACATCTCCCGCCGTCGTCACCGCCGCCGTGCCACCCAGCACCTGCGAAATCTCGTGCGCCAAACGGTTCGCCCCGCGATGCCCACCGAGCAAAGGCACTACGACAGACCCATCATCAGAGACAGACAACACAGGCGGCTCTGCGCGCTTGTCCGACAGCAACGGCGCGACAGCGCGGATCAGGATGCCAGAGGCACAGACGCCAATAACCGGCACACCTGCCGCAAACAGATCACGCGCGTGATCCAAGGCATTGGGGAAATAGGCATCCGCCTGATCGACACACCCTTCACGCCCATGCAGCGGCGCACCCAGAGCATTCGCGATGCGTCGTGCGACGGGTTCGCCAGAGCGGGACAGAGCCAGAACGACCGGAGTTACAGCCATGGATCGGCCCCTTTTGTAATCAGTATCATAGAGAAATATGGCGCGGCCTCTGGTGCATCGGCCAGCGGGCAAACGCGTTCTTGCGGCAGCGTCGCGCGTTCGACGTAGACCGCGCGGTCCAGCAGGCCCAGCCCGGTGATGACCTCACG
>CALGTJ010000137.1 GCA_937901435.1 uncultured Rhodobacter sp.
ACCGTACAGATACCCTGTAAAGGCGCGGCCGCGGCCCAGTTGGTTTTCGTAGATCCGGCTCTGGCTTTCATGCACGCCCATGGACACGCCCTGCCCCAACGGAGTCAGCAGATAGGCGCGGTCTATGTTTTGTTCGTATGCGGCGTGCCCGACTTCGTGGATGGTCGAATAGAGACAGTTGAACGGATCACCCGGAGAGGTGCGCGTGGTGATGCGCACGTCCAGACCAGAGCCGGAACTGAACGGATGCACGGCCTTGTCGATGCGCCCATGGGTCAGGTCATAGCCAAAGGTGGCTGCGATCTTGTTGCTGAGCGCAAGTTGAGCGGCCTCTGGGAATTGTCCTTGCACGCCCGCAGGTTGGTGGGGCGAGGCCAGCAACTTTTCGCGCAGGGCCACAAGGCGGGGGCGCAGAGCGGCGAACATCTCTGCCAATTGCGCCCCGGACGCGCCGGGTTCGTAGTCGTCCAGCATCGCGTCATAGAGATCAGAGCCATTGGCAAGGGCTGCTGCCTCTTCCCGCTTGAGGCGCAGGATGTTTTTCAGCGTGGGCGCGAAGCTGGCGAAATCATCCGCCGCGCGCGCCTTGGCCCATGTACCTTGGCTGACCGATGTCACACGGGCCAGTTCGGCGGCCAGATCGGCGGGCACCTTTGAGGCACGATCAAAGCTGCGCCGGATATGGTGCAATTGCGCACGGGCCACGTCGTCGCTGGTCTCTGCGCTGGCCTCGGCCTTCGCCAGCCACGCGCCCACGCGAGGATCGACCCGGCGCGCGTGCAGAACGCTTTCCATCGCAGCCATTTCCTCGCCGCGCTGATCTGCGGCCCCGGATGGCATCATGGTTTCCTGATCCCAGCCCAGCCGCCCGGCGACCGACGCCAGCGCCTCTGTTTCGCGCTGGAAGGCCATCAGATCGGTATATGCAGTCATTGTGTCAGCCTCTGCGAATGGATTGCGCGATGGGGAATTGGGCAAGGTGGCGACCGCGCAGGATCAGCACCCAAAGGAAAATGGCCGTGAACTGGTGCAGAATCGCCAGCGTCCAGGGCGCGGCGTTCCAGACGGTAAAGACGCCGACCACTGCCTGAACGAACAAAACCCCCAGCACCCAGGTAAAGGCGCGTTTGGTGGCGTCATAGGACGAGCGGCGCGAGCGGACCCAGACGAGCAGCCCGACCACCATCAGCAGATAGGCCGCGATCCGGTGCATGAATTGCACGAGACCGGGGTTTTCAAAGAGGTTGCGCCACAGCGGTTCCAGATCGAACGCCCCATCGGGAAAGAAGGCACCATTCATCAGCGGCCAGTCGATAAAGCTGCGTCCCGCGTCGATGCCCGCCACCAAAGCGCCCAGCAGGATCTGCACAAAGGCAAAGACCGCCAGCCCCGTCGCATGGGCCTGCAAACGGGGTTCGCGGCTGCGCCGGGCCTGCATCAGATCACGCTCTGGTCGGCTGAGTTGCAGGACGAACCATGCGATCAGGCCGAGGATCACAAAGGCCAGCCCAAGGTGTGTGGCAAGGCGGTAGCTGGCCACGTCCAGCATCGTGCCCGTCAGCCCGGAACTGACCATCCACCAACCGATTGCGCCCTGTAGCCCACCCAAAGCGCCCAGCAACAGCAAGCGTCCCGTCCACCCGGTCGGGATGCGCCGCGCCACCAGAAATCCGAAAAAGCCAAGCGCCCAGACAAGGCCGATGACCCGGCCAAGCTGGCGGTGGCCCCATTCCCACCAATAGATGAACTGAAATTCCGCCAGAGACATGCCCTTGTTCTGCAACTGATATTCTGGGATCGCACGGTATTTGTCGAACTCGACCGCCCATGCCTCTGCGCTCAATGGTGGCATCGCACCCTTGACCACATTCCATTCGGTGATGCTAAGGCCGCTGTCGGTCAGGCGCGTCAGCCCGCCCACCGCGATCATCACCACGACCAGCGCAAACAGCAGCATCAGCCACAGCCGCACCCCCCGGCGCGCCCCGCGCGAGGCTTTGTCGATCACCCCGGTTTCACGAGACGCAGGAGCTGCGGTTTTCGCCTGCCCCACCTCTTCGAATATCGCACGTTTCTGGCTCATCCCGGCCCTTCTGGTGTCTATTTCACAGGCGCAAACTAGGCAGGGTGCGCGGCGGGGGCAAGTGCGTCAGATCGCGACAGGGGTTCGGCGATCAATCGCACAGGGTTGGGTTACCTCTTGAGAAACCGCGACAACAGGCTTTGGTCCGAGCGAATATATCTCTCAAGCGTATCGGGGCCGTCGGGCAGGCCAAACGAGGCGATCAGAATTTTGAAATTTCCAAGGTGTTTGCCGCCGACCGTCCATGATCCATTTGTTACGATGCTCTCTAGCGCGCGTTTTTCCAACGCGGTCAAATCCTTGCCCGGTTTACCTTTGAAATAGTCTTTTGCCGGGTTTGGGTGGGCCAATGTGGTCACGAGCGCTTGCACGATCCCAGAGGTGTCCGCCCCGGTCTTTTGCGCGGCGGGCAGGCTTTTGATCATGGCGTCACAAATTTGCTCTTTGTGCGATACCGACCAAGGCCTTAGCCCGGATTATTCACCACGGTCGGTTGGCGGCTGCGGTATGAGAGTGATC
>CALGTJ010000138.1 GCA_937901435.1 uncultured Rhodobacter sp.
GACCCTAACCTTGGCAAGGTTATGCTCTACCCCTGAGCTACGCCCGCATCCGTTGGTGAAGCGTGATCTATAAAGAACATGCGTGCGCCGCAAGAAGAAAATGCGCATTTCGCAGCGATTGGGACAAGTTTTTTCCTGTTGCCTGATCCAGCGTCCCGCCCACCGAGGACTTGCGGGGCGGGGATCGCTCTGACAGGGTGACATGACCCGTTCTGCCGGTAGATTTCATGCGACAGGATCCGGGCTGATTTGCGTCTTGGAGCCAAGCCAATGACCAGAGATCGCGCCTATTTCCTGATGTTGAACGCCGGGCATTTTCTGGATCACCTCTTTACCCTGATCTTTGCCACAGTGGCAGCACTTGCCCTGCAACGGGAATGGGGCCTGAGCTATAGCGAGTTGCTGGTTTATGCCGCACCGGGCTTTTTCGCGTTTGGCTTGTTTTCGCTGCCTGCCGGTTGGCTGGCGGATCGATGGAGCCGGGACGGAATGATGGTGGTTTTCTTTATCGGGATCGGCCTTGCCTCGATTGCCGCCAGCTTTGCGACCACGCCAATTCAGATCAGCATCGGCTTGCTGGTGATCGGCATCTTTGCTGCGATTTATCACCCTGTCGGGTTGGCCATCGTCACGATGAGATGGCGCAATACCGGGATTCGCCTTGCGATGAACGGGGTCTGGGGCAATTTGGGCGTGGCAAGTGCGGCGCTGATCACGGGGTATCTGATCGACAATGGCGGCTGGCGCCTTGCCTTTCTGCTGCCGGGCTTTCTGTCGATTGCGCTAGGGGTGCTCTATACCTTGATGCGCCATGACTCGATCATGCATGACCACAAGGCCCCAAAGCCGACAGCAACGCGCACCGCTCGCCCCGAGGCACATCTGCGGCACATGCTGATCCGGGTGTCGTCCATCGTGTTTCTGACCACGGCGGTATCCTCTATCATCTTTCAGTCCACCACCTTCGCCCTGCCCAAGATGTTTGATGAACGGCTGTCTGGACTGGCGCAGGACATGGCAAACGCCCTCAGCGGTGAGGGTCAGGGCGATGTCGCCACCGTCATCGGCGCGCTGGCCTTTGTGGTCTTTGCCATCGCATCCATTGCGCAGTTGGCGGTCGGGCTGTCGCTGGACCGGTATGGCCCGCGCCTTGTTTTCATGGTCGTGGCCGCCATGCAGATCCTGTTCTTTTCGCTTATGCCCGGTCTTACCAATGGTTGGGCGCTTGCGGTTGCATTGGGGTTCATGCTGGGCGCCTTCGGACAGATTCCGATCAATGACTTTATGATCGGCAAGATGGCGAGCGGTCCGGCGCGCGCGCGCATCTATGGGATCCGCTATGTGGTCAGCTTTTCGGTGCTTGCCGCCGCGCTGCCCCTGATCGCCTTTGTCCACGAGCACTGGGGATTTGACACCCTGTTCCGCATCCTTGCAGGCGCGGCCGTCGTAATTTTTTGCGCGGTCGCCGCCCTGCCCCACCGCCTGCCAGAGCCAGCCATCGCCTGATCGCCACAGCCCCGCATCGACCCGAGATTTTCTGCTCGCCAGTTCTGCAATCTGGGCTAGGTTAATTAAAAAGACCAACTCTTTGGTGCGCAAAAAGGAGACTGGCCGTGATGATCCGAACACTGACCTTTTGTCTAGCCCTTTGTCTGGCGATCTTAAGCGCAGGCGTAAGCCTTGCCCAAGACCGCCGCCCCAGCCATTGCATCGCCATCGCGGATGCGGCACCGGGGCTGCAATTTCTGCACAAGGCAAGCTATTCAGACCCCGTCCCCCAATACTCGGTGCGCCTGACGTATGTGGATCACGCCATGTTTTTGCTGCAAACACAGGGCGGGTTAAGCGTGGTGACAGATTATTCTGGTTTTCTGGGAAATGCAGATTTCACGCCTGACGTGGTCACGATGAACAACGCCCACGAGACCCATTGGACGGCCTTTCCAGATCCCGACATCCCGCATGTTCTGGAAGGCTGGGCCAAAAGTGGCATTGGCGCGGACTATCATCTGGATCTAGGCGAAATGCTGATCCGCAATGTCTCGACCGATATCCGCAACCGTTTTGGCGGAGAGCCGATCCGGGACGGAAACTCTATTTTTGTGTTTGAGGTAGAGGGGTTGTGCATCGGCCACCTTGGACATTTACATCATGAGCCGACAGACGAACAATATGCCGCACTTGGGCGCTTGGATGTGGTGATGGCCGCTGTGGATGGCGGGATGACCCTGGCCACGGCGACGATTGTGAAGATCCTTAAACGGCTGAAATCCTCTGTGGTGATCCCGATGCATTGGTTTGGCCGCTCGACGCTAGAGAGATTTGTCGTCGAAATGTCAGATGAATTCGACATTCTGCGCCCCGGCGGCTCTGACTATACAGTGTCTCTGCGCAGCCTGCCACGGCGTCCCTCGGTCGTGCTGCTGGAACCGAGATATCTGGCCGCCTTCGAACAGTGACTTGCGCGCGGGCGCGCGCCGTGCTTGATCTGTCACCATGTTGAACCCAGTCACAGAGGCGTTCGTCGCCACCCTGCGCGCGTCTTTGCCGGACGCCGCAATTCGCCCTACAGAACCACGCTATCTGGACGAGCCGCGCGGAGGCCCGCCGGGTCATGCGGGGTTGGTGGTGGCACCGGGAACGGTCGAAGAGGTTGCCAGCGTGATCCGCGCCGCCTCTGGCGCGCGGGTGCCCGTGATCCCCTACGCAGGCGGGACCGGGCTGGTCGGCGGTCAGGTCACCACGCAGGAACCCGCACCCGTGATCCTGTCGATGGAACGGATGAGCGCAATCCGTGCCGTCTATCCCCTTGAAAACGTACTGATCGCAGAAGCCGGGGCGATCCTTGCCAACGTCCAGACTGCCGCGCAAGAGGCGGGTCGCTTGTTTCCCCTGTCGCTGGCCTCTGAAGGATCGGCGCGCGTAGGTGGCCTGCTGGGCACCAATGCGGGCGGGGTCAATGTGCTGCGATACGGCAATGCGCGCGAGCTTTGTCTCGGGCTTGAGGCCGTCCTGCCCAACGGTGAAATCTGGCACGGGCTGAAACGTCTGCGCAAGGACAACACCGGGTATGATCTGCGCAATCTGCTGATCGGGTCAGAGGGCACATTGGGCGTGATCACCGCCGCTGCCTTGCGCCTTTTCCCCCGCCCCGCTTCTGAAAGTGCGGCCTTTATGGTCGTGCCCTCGCCCGATGCGGCCTTGGCCCTGCTCTCGCGCGCCAAAGATATTGCAGGCGAGGCGATTTCAGCCTTTGAACTGATCTCTGGCGTGGGGTTGGAATTTCTGGCCGAAACCATGCCGCAGGTGCGCCTGCCCTTCGAAACGCCCCCGGACTGGATGGTGTTGATGGATCTTGGCCTGTCCGGCGGGCGCGAGGCGGCGGACGTGCTGGAACAGATCTTTGCCGCCGGGTTCGAGGATGGCATCGTCACAGACGGTCTGATCGCCCAGTCAGAGGCACAACGCCAGGAGTTCTGGCAAGTACGCGAGTCGATCCCGCTGGCGAACAAGCTGATCGGCTCAATCTCGTCGCATGATATTTCCGTCCCGCTTGGCCTGGTCCCGGAATTCATCACGCGTGGGAACGAGGTCTTTGCCAAGGCGGGCGAGTATCGGATCAATTGCTTTGGCCATATGGGCGACGGAAACCTGCACTACAACATCTTCCCGCCCAAAGGCGTGGACAAGAAAAGCCGCATTCACGAAAAATCAAAGGTACAGACCATGGTGCATGATCTTGCCAGCGTGATGGAGGGTTCGATCAGCGCAGAACATGGCATCGGCCGTCTGAAAGCGGCGGATTTGCAGCGTTACGGTGATCCGACAAGACTAGCCGCCATGCGGGTGCTAAAGGACGCCTTTGACCCCTTTGGCATCATGAACCCCGGCGCCGTGCTGGCAAGCAACTGAATGCCGAAACGGCACCTTCATCTTGGTTGAAATACTCGGGGGTCTGGGGGTAAACCCCCCAGCCTCTAATCCCTCAAAGCCCTTCATAGGCGCATAGACAATGCACATCCATCTCAAGGCTTTCCAATAACTTGCGACCGCCAAGATCCGGCAGATCGATCACAAACGCGCAGCCAACAATTTTGGCGCCAAGACGATCCAGCAGCTTGATACTGGCCCCCGCAGTGCCCCCGGTTGCCAGCAGATCATCCACGATCAAAACCGTCTCGCCCAGCTGGATCGCGTCGTCGTGGATCTCCATCACCGCTTCGCCATATTCCAGCGTATAGGCCTGAGAGATCGTCTTGCCGGGCAGTTTGCCCTTCTTGCGGATCGGAATAAACCCGGTGGCAAGCTGATGCGCCACCGCCCCGCCAAGGATAAAACCGCGCGCCTCTAATCCTACGACCTTGTCGATGCGCGTGCCCGTGTAAGGCAACAGCAACTGGTCGATCGCCATACGAAACCCACGCGGGTCGGCAAAGAGCGTTGTCACATCGCGGAACATGATCCCTTCATGAGGAAAATCCGGGATCGTGCGGATGAAGTCTTTGACGTCGATGGATTTCTTCATGGGCTGGGCCTTTGGGTCAGGGAAAGCAGGGTCTTTCTGGCCGATGCTGCGCAGAGGTGCAAGGCAGGCGTGGACGGCAGGCGTGCAAGGGCGGAAGGAACGAGCAAAAGGATTGCGCAGCGCGATTAAGGTTTTCCTACCTCAGCGCACGCCGCGTAACGGTATAGGTGGCCTGCGCGGCCAGCGGCCCGGCAATGTCAGAGGTGGTGCCATCAGGCCAATGGATCGTCAGTTTCGCCACCTCGGTTGCTGCACCAAGGCCGAAATGCGCGACCGGCGCATCAAACGACATGAACCCACCACCCAAGGACAGCTCTCGCATCATGCTTTTGCCATCAGCCAGTTCCGCCACGATCCGCGCGCCAATGCCGTGCGAATTGGCAGACCCATCGCGCAGTTCGACCGCGATGGCATTCCCGGTTTGCAGGCCATTGCGAAACAGCGCGACCGGCCCGTTCACCGGCTGCGTGATCACATCCAGATCGCCGTCATTGTCCATGTCAAAGGCCACGGCGGCAGCGGTCATCAGGTAATCTTCTAACCCAAAGGGACCAGAGGCCTCGATGAAGGTACCGCCCTGATTATGAAAGAACATATTGGACGGCGAGACCTCGTTCGGCACCCATGTACCGTTCACGATATAAACGTCCTGCAAGGTATCGTTATCGAAATCCGCAATTTTCACATCCCAGGACCAGCCACCCACCTCTAGCCCCACATCAGGGGCCGTATCGACGTAATCCGCGCCCGTCCTGCTCAACAAGACATTGGACCGCCGGATCTGTGGAATTGTGGTATCAAACACCGACTGCAACGGGGCCTCGCGCGGTTTGAAATGGATGTCGCAATAGGCGCGCGCCTGAGTTTGCGCCGCCGGGATAAGGGCGCAAATCTTGGGATCCTGTTTCTGGATCGCCAGATCCTTGACCAGCATCCCCTTGCATTCTGCCTGCAAATCACCGCTGAGTTCGGCACATTTCGACGCGTAGGTCGGATCAAAACGGTTGCCAGAACGATACCAGCTTTTGATCTCCATATTGCGCGCGCAAAGCGCCTTGGCCTGAGGGTTTTCGATCCCGTCGCAATAGGCACCCAGGTTTTGCATTTTCAACCGGTTCGACACGCCCGAAGACCGCCCCGCGATCTGCGCGAAATAGAGGTCTAGCGTCCCTTTGTTCATCAGATCGGCGGTGCGTATGGCCATCGTGGTGTTGGTGGTATGGGGCACATGGTTCTGCGCCCGGGTCACAGGCATAAACCCACCCTGCCCATCGCCGTAATAGATGTAGTCGGGCAGCTCAAAATCATTGCCAACCAGCAAATCCTGCGTGCCATTGACGTCGATGTCAGAAAAGAGGATCGACAGGGTCTCTCCGGGCAGGCCTTCGAGATCCTTGAACTGCGAACCATCCAGCGTGCCTGCGTCGTTGAACAAAATGCGATTGCGCGATTCCTCTCCGGGGATGCGCCGATACCAGCCCGCCGCCCAATTGCCCAAGGCCACATCAAGGTCGCCGTCGCGGTCCACATCGGCAAATCCGAGCGCAAGGGACAGCATGGCGTCCTCGCGGTTTGCCACCTTTTGCGGATTGGCGAGGTCCAGCACCCCATTCTCGTTCAGGATCAGGAAGTTCCCTGTGATATACGTGGCAAGAAAGAGGTCAAGCCAGCCATCGCCGTTCACGTCCACTAGAACGGCATTGAAGATATCAAGATCCGCCAGATCGCCAAGCTCGACCGCCATCGGGCTAAACTGGCCCTGACCATCGTTTTCATAAATATACAGCCCCCGCTCTGTCGAGGCGATCACCAGATCAAGGTCTTTGTCCCCGTCAATGTCCCCGGTCGTCAGGCTGCGCCCCTCCCAGAACGGGGGCCACATGTCTTTCATCGAGAACTCCAGAGGCTTGTCGATACCGACCTCAATCGCCTCGACCCTCTCGAATATCTTGTCCGTCGCAGGCGAGCGCGGCGCAAAGGGACGCGCCTCGATCTCGACACTGCGCTCTTGCGCCTCGGCGGGCGCGGGCAGGATAAGACGTTCAAACCCAGCAAGATGTCCAAAGCGCGCTGGGTTTGCCATGTGTGGTAGCTATGTGCCGCCACGCCCCCCAACACGCCCAGCGCGATGACCACCCCGGCCAACAGGCTGGCCGCGCGGGTCGAGATTGTGGTGGCGACGATGAGGTAAGAGTAAATGCTGAAACTGCCCAGTGTGAAAACCAGTGCAAAAACATACCCATGGGCCAAACCACTGCTTAGCAGCACCCCCGCGAGAACCACGTCAAAGGCAATCGGCACAGGCAGGAAGGTGCCAACAAGGGCGATCAACACCAAGGCGCCAAGGCTGAAACCCAGCCCAAGGATCAGGTCCTGCGGCAAAAGCGTGCCAACCGTCGCCCCAAGCACCCCTGCCAGCAGCATAAGCGGCACAGTGGTTTTGAGGATGTACCAGAGGTTCGCGGCGTAGGTGAGGACAAAGCCAAACAGCGCCTGAAAGATGTTCTCTGACTTGGGCGCTTGTGCCCAGTCGCTGGGTGCGGGCACATCAATCTGCGGCACTTGCAGCTCTGATTTGGGCAGCAGTCGACAGATCAGCGGCACCGCCACCAGGATCACAAGCAGGCTTAGCACGATTTTGGTCACGGCCATGTAGAACGGCAAAAGGCTGAACGCCATGGTCAGCACCACGATATTCAGTGTTGGCGAGGCGATCATCACCGACAGCGTCGTCTCGGCGCGCATCCCCCCACTATAGAGACCGCGGGCAATGGGGGCTGCGCAATTCACGCAAACGCCAAGCGGCGCGCCCATCACCAATCCAAGCGCAGAGTTGGAAAAGCCATTGGTGAAACTGCGTTTTTGCAAATAGCTGAACAGGGTCAGAAAGGCCGCAGCGATCAGAACGCCAAAGGTCATTCCCTTTTTGTTTGTATCCATCCAGTTGACAGTCGATCGTGCAATCTTTTCGACCACCGGCATCTCTGGGCTGACCGGATAGATCGGGTCAAAGCTGATCGGGTCCTCCAGCTGGATCGCGCCCGACATCATCGCCTTTTCATCCAGTTGTGGATATCGCGATTGGGTCCAGAACAAGAATGCCAGAACCCCGACCAATAAAACCGCAAAGACCAGCCGCTTTTCAGTGGCCGGCATAACAAGTCCAGTCATTCTTGACCCTCACCCTTTTTAAATCTCAACGCACAACGACAGACGCGCTTACTTTGCCTCCTCAGAGAGGTCCTCTTCGCGCATAGCGGCCTCGTCAATCTCTAGAATCGCGCCTCGTTTGATTTGAAACATACCCGACAGCGAAAACGGCTTTAGCGTGTAATCCTTGGCCGCCGCGCCGCGTCCGTTGTCGACCGGCTTTTTGATTTTTACCTTTTCTGCTGTCGCGGCGCTGACGCTGAACTGGTAATACCCATCCCGCATCCGACCACCCTGCACACGAAACACAGGCAGACCCTTGCTTGAACTCTCTTCAGCCTCGAAATCATCGGGACCTGTGATCAACAAACGCCCGTTCGTGAAATCGCGCCCGCCAGAAAATGACAGCGCGCTAGGCTCGAACCTTGGGGCGACATCGGCCCCCAATACGGCCGTGGAAAACCCCAGAAATGCGCTGATTGTAAGGGTTAGGATACTCTTTTTCATACTAAAATCTCCTGACTGAAGTCTCAGTTTCCGCACTGGTCGCCCTGTGTCCCGAGGCTCTGTGCCCTGCCGAACACTAACGGCTGTCATCCTGCGTTTCAATCGTCACCTGCCATGCCCACTACCTTGGGCGCAATCCTGCGGGACGTCTATCGCGCATCGGACATATAGGCCTCTGCCAGCGTATTGGCCGCGTTGATCTGATCCGCCGTCATCCGTTGCGCCAAAGCGTCACGCAGTGTGATGACCCCAGCCGGACCATTCAACGCTGCAAGTGTAAGCCATTTATAACCTTCAACATAATCTTGCAGAACGCCTTTCCCCTCAAAGTTCAGAAGGCCAAGGTTTGCCATGGCCACGGGCAGACCCTTTTCGGCGGCGGCAGCGAAAAACTGTGCGGCCTCGCGGTAGTCTGCTGTGGTTTTTGGCTCGCTGGCCAAAAGATATCCGGTCATGAACTGCGCCACCGGATCCCCGCTGGTTGCCGCCTGACGATAGGTCGCCGCCTGTGCCGGGTCGGCAGGTTGCAGGCGCGGATCGTATAAATAGGTGATCGCTGCCGCCTCGTTTGCAACGCGCGCCCCAATACTGGCCCCAACGCTGCTCTGGGCCGCCAGTCGATAGAGCCGCTTGGCCTCTTCCTCGTTCACCTCGACCCCAAAGCCGTTTTCATACATGGCCCCAAGGTTTTTCATTGCCTCGCTCAGTCCGCGCTCTGCGGCCAGCGTGAAAAGCTGTGCCGCACGGGGATAGTCCTGATCTACGCCCTCTCCCCGCGCATAGATCAGACCAAGATTGTTTAGCGCGCGGGGATGGCCGTTCTGTGCCGGACCTTCGTATAGCGCGATGGCGCGGGGTATATCTACCGATCCGGCGGTGCCCAAATGGTAAATCACGCCAAGCGAAACCTGAGCCTCACCATAGCCACCAGCCGCAGCTTTTTGCAACAAAACAACGGCTTGGCTCATATCAACCGGCGTGCCGAGGCCCTGTTCAAAGGCAGTTGCAAGATCATAGATATGGCGCAATTCGCCAGCCTCTGCGGCCTGCTGCAACAGCTTGAACCCCGCCTCTGGATCCGTCTCGCCACCCAACCCACTGATCAGCAGAGCGCCCAATGCGTTTTTTGCCCGCGACTCGCCCTGATCCGCCGCAGCGCGATACCACTCTGCCGCGCGGGCATAGTTTTGCAGAACACCGTCGCCCGTGCGCAGCCGCTCTGCGATCTCGAATTGCGCCGAGGCCTCGCCCGCCTGTGCGGCCTGCCGCAACGTGGTCAGATCCTGCGCCTGCGCCCATGCACAAGAGCCAAAGCCAAGCAGAGCGCAGGTCAGCATTGCGGTAATCACACGCATTTTATGGCCTCGCCATAAAGTCGCGTGCCCGCTTTTGTGCAGCGGCAATTTGCTCTGCCGTCATCAGATTGGCCAGAATGTCACGCTGTTCTACCCCTGTTTCGCTACCATTCGCAGCGGCAATATTAGCCCATTTATGCGCCTCGATGTAGTCCTGCTCGACGCCGGTCCCACTTGTTAACAAACCTGAAAGCTGTTCCTGCGCCGCACCGATCTTGCCATCCGCCGCTTTTTTCAAATAGCCCGCCGCGCGTTCAAGATCCGGTTCCAGTCCAAGACCGTCCGCATAGATCCGTCCAAGGCGATAGAACAAATAGGGCTCGCCTGCCTCTGCCCGCGTCAGAACCCAAGTGCGGGCCGCTTCATCGCCGTCTTCTGCTGCCAGCGAAACCAGTTCATAGGCCAGTTCCAGTTCTGCATCTGGATCAATCTCGCCTGCGGCCATCAATTGCCCGAGGCGACTGGCCGAATGACGAGAGCGCCCGGACAACCCGATGCGGAAGTAATGCTCTGCCTGTGCCAGATCGATCTCGACCCCGCGCCCGGTCAGATAGAGATCCCCCAGCACATCCGCCGCCCGCGTCAGCCCCTGATCCGCCGCTTTTTGATACCACACTGCGGCCTGCGCATCGTTCTGCGCCACGCCGGTGCCGGTCGCATAGGCATAGCCCAGCGTGCTTTGCGCCCCCGGCTCTCCCGCCTCTGCGGCCTGTGCCAGCAGGGCAATCCCGCGCAGCGGATCGGCCTCTATGCCGTCGCCAATCAACAGGGCCGCGCCCAAGACGCGTGTGGCAAGAATATCGCCCCCCTCGACAGCCTTGGTCAACCATTGAAAGGCTTTTTCCGTGTCCTGCGGAAACCCGCTTCCTTTCATGTAGTTGAAATACAAAGACATCTGCGCCTTGGCATAGCCCGCATCCGCTGACTGCAACAGCCAGCGGGTCGCCTGCGCCTCGTCTGCCTCTACACCTTCGCCACGCGAATACATCTGGGAAATGGCAAATTGCGCGGCTGGCAGGTCCGCACCAGCCGCCTTGCGCAACAACTCGAACGCGCGCACAGGATCGCCCTCGACCCCGCGCCCAATCCGATACAGCCCCCCAAGCAGCTGATGGGCCTCGGCGCTGTTGTTTTCGACCTCGCTTTGCAAGAGATCCGCCGCACGGGTGAAATCCGGAACCTCTGGCTGGCCCGACAAATAAACGCGCGCCAGCAAAAGCGCCCCATTTCCGTAGCCCTGCTCTATCGCAGCCTCGAGCCAACGAATCGCGCCCGCCCGATCAAACGGACCGCCCATCGCATTCGCCATCATGAACCCAAGCCTGAATTGCGCCGTGCTATCTCCGGCCTCGGCAAAGGGCAGCAATCCGGCGCGCGCCGCGGCAAAATCTTCACCCGTATAGGCGGCCTCGACCTGCTGCATCGTCATGGCCGCTGTCACATCGGGCGCGGGATCGGTCTGTGTCTGCGCCACAACGGGGGCGGCACCCGGCGCGGCCAGACCCGCCACAAGCACCAGCGCACCAAACGACCTTGGCCTCAGCTTAGCTTTGAAATCCATCACCCAATCCTTTTTACGTCTCGCAGGCCCCACCCAGAGCGGTGCTTCGTCCTAATACATTCCAAAACAACAAAAAATTACGGTTTGGGCAAGGGGGTAAACCTTACATTACGATGACGAATGCCGCCGCCGCACAAAGATAGCTGCCAAAGGGCACAGGCGCATCCCCTTTCGGCAAATTCCCGCGCAATGATTCGGCTGCGATCACCACCAGCGCCAGCAGGGCCGCAATCAGCGTGACCAAGGGCACCCCAGCCCAGCCAACCGCCGCGCCAATCCCCGCCATAAGCTTGACATCCCCAAGGCCCAGCCCCTCGCGACCACGTACCAGTGCATAGGCCCAGCGGATCAGCAAGAACGCGCCGGAGGCAAGCGCGGCAGAAAGCAGACCGTCTATCAGACCCTGTGCCGGATCACCCATAGCAAGGCCAATTCCAAGGACAAACAAGACCGCTGTCAGCGGGTCAGGTAAACGGAAATACAAAAGATCACAGTAAAACAACGCCACTAACGCCCAAAGAAACAACGCGGTCAGCGTCATTTCCATCGGCCCAAGACCCAAGGACACGGCAACCACGCCGCAAACAGTCGCGGCCAGTTCGATCCGGATCAGGTGGGCTGGGATCTGCGCACCACAGTTTCGGCATTTGCCCTGTAGCAATGGCATCGAGATCAACGGGATCATATCGCGCCACTTCAACGCGGCCGCACAATTTGCGCAGTGTGAACGCGCCGCGATTACCGACTGCCCTTGGGGCAAGCGTTCGACCAGCACGCCCAGAAAAGACCCCACCACCGGGCCAAGAACAACGATCAACAGCGCTAAATGCCAGTCGAAGAAGGAAATATCCAGTGTGCCGCCCCGTCTAGCGGATCGTCGACATTTCAATGTCGATGGTCTTGCGGCGCAGAGCCAAACCGCCCAGTGGATCAAGGTCCGGATAGCCTGTCAGCACCTCGTCAAAGGCCTGTTTGGCAGCCACCAGACGCTGCACCGCATCAGAGGTCACAGTGCCCTTGTTGATCGCCGCGCGCGCAATCTCTTGATCCGCCGTTGCCTGTACCGCCAACGCCGCCGCACGACCGCGCCCGTCAAGTTGCGAGGCGACAACGCGGGCTTCATCAGAGGCTTTGTCAAATTTACCGGCCCTTAACAAAGTATGGGCATATTCCAGACGCAAGCGCGGCTCTAGCGGGCCCGCTTTCTTTAACAGGCCAGCGTAACTGCGCTCTGCCTTGGCGTATTGGCCTTTTTCAAGCGCGGCGCGGGCCACAAGGTAATTCGCCTTGAACCCGATTCGACTGACAGAGGCCGACGGCGTGCCAGTTTGACAGCCAGCAACCGCGAGCAAGAAAACAAAGGGTAGCAAGACACGGACAGGCGACACCATGGAAGATCCTCTTTGGCAGAAGAGCGATTCTTGAGCCACCACGCTATCAGGGCTAAGACATGTGGTCCACCGATCGCTTTGCAACTAGGTGTGTCACAGGGCACGGCGCAGGCCGTGTCTGTAGATTGCGGACAGATGTCGCAATTGGGCTGGTGGTGCGGTCGATGATCGCTAAGATCGCTGTATGACAGATCAAATTCCCCCATTCTCTGCCGCCGAATATGACCGCCGCCTGACCAAGACCCGCTCGGTTATGGCCCAGCTTGGCCTCGACTTGCTGATCGTAACGGACCCGTCCAATCAAGCATGGCTGACAGGCTATGACGGCTGGTCTTTC
>CALGTJ010000139.1 GCA_937901435.1 uncultured Rhodobacter sp.
GGCAAATCAGGCAAAACGATATGCGTTTGTGAAGGATCAATGCGATCTCGGTGCCGGATGCCATCATCAAAAACCAGCAGATGCAACTCAGCCCGCATCCGCCGGGCGATCCCCGTGACCTCGCCCCAGAACAGGGCAAGGCGCACGTCGTCGATGCTGCCAGAGGCGTCAATCGCGACCGCGACCCGCGGCACATCGGTATAAAGGCGCTGACCCGGTTCGAACCCCGGCGTCGGGCTGCCTGCGAGGACCGATTGCGCCGCCCCCGCGATCCAGCGGCGCGCGGGGCGGTGCGGGTTGGGCTGCGGTTGCACTGTCAACGCGCGGGCCAAAGCGCGGCGCATGATCACCTCCCAAGGGGTGCGCGGTTCTGGGATATCGGCAAGGCGATGACCGATGCGCCCGATCCCGCGCCCCGCCTGCCGTCCCGTCTCCATGGCGCGACTAAGATGCTGACGCCAGCGCGCGGCCTCTTCGGCCTTGGCCTCTGCACCATCCCCGGGCGCGGCCTCTAAATCCGCCTCGAATTTGCGGGTTTGCGCATAGGCGCGGGCCTTGCCCTCTGCGCCCTCTGACTTGCCCGTACCATCCCTTGACGTAACGAGCGCAAAATACAGCCGATCCACGTCCCATTCCGCCAAGGCCGCCTCGGGCGATTGGGTCTGGCCCAAAGCCTCTGACAAAAGGCCGGTCAGGGTCACCGCAGGCCGGGGCAGCGCGTGATCCGCCAGCAGCAACGCCTCGTTGACCAGTGCATCCGCCGCCAGATTGTAAAGATCCGCATCAAATCTGTTGCCCAGACGGGCCTGCAAATCGCCCAGCCGCGCGGGGTGACGCAGGGCCACATGCAGGATGTGATGCGCGGCCAGTCCGATCTGTTCGTGAAAGGCAAGGCGTGTGAACTCTGGCCCATAGGTGATCGTGCTGCCCTCTGTCCGCGTCGTCTCGCCGTCCCGATGCGCACACCAGAGCGACAGCGCGGCCAGCGCGGGATCGGCTTCTGCCAAGGCACGCAGGGCGGGGCTGGCACGTTGCGAGTGACCAGCAGAGGCGATCATCCCAAGCCGATTTCTTTGCGCTCGGCCGCATAGGCCGCATAGGATTTCGAGGTGCGAAACGCCTCTTGCAGCCCGTCTTTCAGCGCCTTGTCGATCAACAACTCGAACCCATAGGTGCAAAGCTCTCGCAATGGCAGCCGCGAGAAATCAGCGTCACTGCGGGCAGTGCCAAGGGTGCGGATTTCGGCCATGATATCAATCACAGGCGCAATGGTTTCGGCATCCGTCAGGCGCACCAGCGCATAGACCAGCGCCGTCAGCCCATGCAGGCTGGCCGGATAAAGGGCAAGGCGATCCGGGCCGCGCGTCTCGATCATATCGGTGGCTTGCACGCTGACCGCGATGTCTTCGGCGATCAGAATGAACTCGGCTGCGGCGGCCTCGCCCAAAGTGCCCGCGACCAGAACATCGCGCAGCGCCTTGTCCGTCACCGCACCAAGGATCTGGCTGACCCGCGCCCATGACCGGGGGGTGCAGGAGATCATCTGACCCCGGCGCAGGGCCTCTTCGGTGGTGTCCAGCAAATCAGGGCGGGTGCGGATAAAGGCGGTGACGGAGGGGTGCAGGCCCTTGGGCACAGCATAGCGCGTCAGCCAATCGGACGCCTCGGCCCGGATCGACAGGTGGATCAGCCGATCAGACAGGGCGGTTCCCATCTCATACGCCACTGCGCCATCCTCAACCGCATTGCCTGCCGCGACGATAAAGGTCGTGTCTGGCAGCAGATGGCGCCCAACCCGGCGTTCCTGCAACAGCCCATAGACGGTGGGTTGCAGCATAGGCGCGGCGGCGGTCAGTTCGTCCAGGAACAGGATCGCCGGACGGGCCGGATCGTCGGGCAAGTCTTCGGGGCGATACCAGACGGTGCGCTTGGTCTCGTGGTCGTAAAACGGCAAACCGCGCAGGTCTTGTGGTTCTATCGTGGTCAGGCGCAGATCGAACAGTCGGCTGCCCGTTTCACTGGCAAGCTGTTGAACGATATCGGTTTTTCCGATGCCCGGACGACCGTGCAGCATCCACGAGGCGGTCATCCTGCCTGCCGCTTGGGCCGCATGTCCGGCGTGCAGGGCATCCAGCGCCTGCCCCGCAGAAATCGGTGTTGTGTTGACGGCCATGCGCACCCTTTCACTCAGGGGTTGAACGATAGCCCGTCCAACGATGGGGACAAGGGCTCTTTGTCTCGCACGACGCACACCACCGGGGCCTTACATTGATGCATATCAAGGACAGCACCGCGCGCGCCTGCCTTTACTGGTGTCAACCAAGCGACGGGAACAGAGGTCACTCCTCCCGCCGCGACACCCAAAGGAAAGGCTAAAGGTATGTCACACACCCCCCATGAGCTTGCAGAGGACTTCCCGGAACTCACTGCGAAGATCCATGACTTACAGAAATCCGACGCACATTTTTCGCGGCTGGCGGATGAATACCACCAGATCAATCGCGCCGTGCACCGCGCCGAAACCAATGTAGAGCCGACCTCTGACAGCCATCTGACTGACATGCGCAAAAGCCGGATGGACCTGAAGGATCAAATATACAAATATCTGACAGCGTAAGACCCGAGCGGTTATCATGGCCAAACCCGATCCGGACGCGCGAGACGTTCAAGGCGCAGAGACGTTCACGGCAAGGGGGAGGCCATGACCACAAGATGACAACACCAACACAAGAGACAAGCCACACCAACGGTATGCCAAAACCGGGCGCGCCAAGATTTGCGCGCGTCACCCCGGCGCATTTGTCCAAGGCGCTCGCGCTTGGCTGGTCCGACCTGCGCCGCGCGCCGCAGTTTGGGCTGGCCTTTGCGGCCGTCTACGTGCTGGGGGGCTGGTTTTTGGGGTGGATTTCGGTGCAGACCGCCACGACCTATTGGCTGGTGCTGGCGGCGTTTGGCTTTCCGCTGATTGGACCGTTTGTGGCCGTGGGCCTATATGAGGTTTCCCGCAAATTGCAGGCGGGCGAGCCGCTAAGCTGGTCCGGGGTTTTGGGCGTCGTGATCCAGCAACGCAAGCGATCCCTGCCAATGATTGGTGCGATCACCATCGTCATTTTCCTGTTCTGGTTCTTTCTGGGACATATGATTTTTGCCCTGTTCCTCGGGCTGTCGCCGATGACCAACGTGAACAGTTCGATGTCAGTTTTCTTGACGTCTAACGGCCTGACAATGCTGGCAGTCGGCACTGTCGTAGGGGCCGTTTTCGCTATGTTGCTTTATATGATCACGGTTTTGTCGCTGCCAATGGTGCTGGACCGCGAGGTCGATTTCGTCACGGCGATGGTGGGCAGCTTTGCCTATGTGGCGGGCAATCTGATGACGATGCTGATCTGGGCCGCGATTATTGCGGTGGTGACGATTGCGGCGCTGGTGCCCGCTTTTCTGGGCCTGCTGATCGTCTTGCCGCTGCTGGGCCATGCGACGTGGCATCTGTACAGTTTGCTGCTGATCGTGCCGGAATAATTGGCTTTGCAATCGTGTCGAGGGTCCGGCCACGCAGGCGGTCGGACCCAATTCTTTGGTCCGCTTACTTGCCCCAAATCGCCGTGTAAACCGCGCGATAAGGCGAATCCGGGTCAAACGAATTGCTGTCGCCCATTTTGGTCAGCCCCTCTTGGGGGACCAGCGGAGATGTGATATAGCCGGAACAGGCCTCGCCGGACACGGGCCGGTTCAACTCGTCCACCAACTGCCAGCCCTGCAGGTTCAACGGCTCGGCCACGGTGATCGCCTGATACTGACCGTTGCGGATCCGCTGGAACGCGGCCTCTGATGCGTCCCCGGCAGAGCCTGCCTTGGGCGATCCGTCACCGGGAATGCCAGCCGCCAAAGCAGGGCCCATAAAGTCAAAGTACAGGTCGTTGATGATGATGCCATGCGGTTACAAGGCCATCGCCTGCCCGATTGCTGCCGTCCGCCCCTGGATCGAACCCGCACCATCCAGCACGCGCACATCCCAGCCCATCACCTCTGCCGCCTCTTCGACGCCATTGGTCACGCCAAGAGTACCGCCGTTCTTGAGGTCAGCCGCCAGTACGACGATGGATTTGCCCTCGGCGCCCATTGGCCCGCTTATTGGACCCTCAAAAGGTGTCTCTGCCATGGCCGAGGTGCCAAGGCAGGCCCATCGTCGTTTGCAAACTGATCGCAAGGATGTGCCAAAGGACGATGCCGTAGCCCAGGGTCAGGTCGATCCGCCCTGCCACCATCGGGATCATCGCGCCCAGCGACAGCATGGCTATAATTGCTTGGGCCGACACAATCGCGCGCATATTCAGCATGGTTGGAAAGGTATTGGGCAGCAGGATCGAGTACAGGATGATCAGGAAAGCTGTCAGGATAACAAGGCCATAGGCCGGAATAAACCGCAGCACCCGTTTGCCAAGGCACAGGCCCTTCAATTCGGCGCGGGTGGGTTCCAGCGCGCTGGATTCAAGCGATTGCATGCGCATGCTCCTGTGGTTTGGCGAAATTTCCGGCGCTGGCCCAAAAGGCGTACAGATCCCTGATGCTTTGCCAGCCCGAACAAGGCGCGCGAGATCGCCTCGTGACCTGCACCGCGCAGGCCCACAAGCCCGACAATCTCGTTTTGCTTCAGGGTCAGGGACAGGCCTGCCACCGGCCCGACAGAAAAATCCTATAGCTCCAGCACCGGGGCACCTGCGGCCTCCTGGCTTTTCATCGTCACCCGCGTTTTGCGCCGGACGATCTTATGCACCAGTTCCTCTGGTGTGATGTGTTCAATCGCGCGCACCCCAACCATCACCCCGTCGCGCAGCACGGCGACCCGGTCGGCCATGCGGAAAAATTCGTCCAGCCTGTGACTGACGTAAATCATGCCCACGCCCGATCGCGCAGAGGGCGAATGGCAGTGAACAGGCGTTCAACC
This sequence comes from uncultured Rhodobacter sp., assembly GCA_937901435.1. The sequence goes on from CALGTJ010000139.1 coordinate 4,946, forward strand.
TCGTATGCGGGCAAGGACGCCGTCGGTTCGTCCAGCAACAGAAGCTCGCAGTCGACAGCCAAGGCGCGCGCGAAGGCGACCAGCGATTTTTCGTTGCGATTCAGATCCTTGCGGATCAAAGGTACAATCGACCTCTAGCAATGCCTCCGCCGACGTGCGATCCGCCTCACCCATGCGGATCAGGCCGTGGCGGCGAGAATAGCCCAGCGCCAGCGCGATGTTTTCGGCCGCGGTCATCCATTCGATCAACCCGAGATCCTGATGGATAAAGACCACTTTCTGGCGCTCGCCAAAGCCCGCAGGTTTGTGCTGATACTCAGCCCCGTCAATCAGATCGCGCCCCGCATCCGGGTTGATCCTGACCGGGCGGTCCCATTCGCCGCGCGCGCTAGAGATGCTCAAAACGCCGGGATTCCCATTGTCGAGATCTGGGATCTGAACTCCAGTCCCTTGAATGTCAGCGTTGGCATCAACCATTTCGATTGCGGCTGTGATATGGGGCGGTTCCTGATCGGCTGTGGCTATCGCGCGCTTGGCTATGTGGGCACGTCGCATGACATCGCCAATGCCGCCACCGCGCGGCTTGAGGGCTTTACCAAGCCGGTCCGGGATGGTGGCGGATCAGTGCGCAAACAGCTATGCCTGCAAGACACGGCCAGCTTTTACCCCGGTTTTTACGGCACCGAACAACTGCTGTCGTCCGGCGCGCAGGTCGAGTGCATTTTCTACCAGAATGATTCCATGGCCTTTGGCGGGCTGCACTTTTGCACCCAGCGCGGGCTTGATGTGCCGGGCGATATGGGGATTGCGGGTTGGGGCGATCTGCCTGTGGCCTCTTTGCTGAAACAGCGGCCGACCTCGGTACATGTGCCGCATCTGAAACTGGGTCAGGCGGCGGCGGAAATGATGGTCGCGCGCCTGTCCGGCGAGGCCGTGCACCCCTGCCGCGCGATTGAATTTCCCCTGATCCCCGGCGCGAGCGTGCGCCATTGCAGCGTCTGAGCGGTCTCTTTTCCCCTGACACAGAGAGCGCTCACTTGTACCCCCTCTGCGGCCTCTGATACAGCGCCTTTATGCTGAATACATTCATTGTTTTGGTCACCGTGGGCGCGGCTGGCATCTTGCTCTATCCTCGTCTGGCCAAGGCGCGGCTGTGGCGGGCCTCGATCACACCGCTGGCCTCGATCATCGGCAGCGGGTTCTTGGTGCTTGGGCCGATATTTAACTCGTCCTTCGGGCAATTTGCGCCCCTGATCATGCTTGGGCTATGCGTGGGGGCCTATCTGTTCGGCGCAGCGATCCGGTTCAACATCGCGCGGCTGGCAGAGGGGACAAACGCGCGCAGCCCGTCAGAAGAGAGGTTGGAAACTGTCGCTTCTTGGATTTTGGCCATCGCCTATGTGGTGTCCGTCGCCTATTATCTGAATCTTCTGGGCGCCTTTGCGGTCAGCATGACGGCGCTGAATGACGCTTTTCATGCCAAGCTGATCACCAGCGGCGTCTTTGCCATCGTTCTGTTCGTCGGTTGGACGCGCGGCTTTCACGCGCTAGAGCGGATGGAGCAGGTCACGGTCGGCCTGAAACTGTCGATCATTGCCGGGCTGCTGTTCGGGCTGGGATGGTATTTCATCGACCGGGCGTCAATCGGGGCCTTGGTCGCCAACCCCGCCACCATCGGCGGCTGGCAAGGCATTGCCCTTGCGGCGGGCTTGCTGGTCACCGTCCAAGGCTTTGAAACCTCTCGCTATCTTGGGCAGGACTATGATGCGCCGACACGTATCCTATCCATGTGTCTGGCGCAGGGGGTGTCAGGTGCGATTTACATGCTCTACATCCTTCTGCTCAGCTATGTCTTCCCCGCAGGCACACTGGTGCTAAGCGAAACCGCCATTATCGACCTTATGGAAATCGTCGCGCCCATTCTGCCGCTGCTGCTGATTGCCGCCGCCATCAGCACGCAATTCAGTGCGGCCGTGGCCGATACAGGCGGCTCTGGCGGGCTGATTGCAGAGCTGACCAGAGGGCGCATTTCGACGCGGGCGGGCTATGCCGTTTTGGTCACCATCGGCCTGATCCTGACATGGGCGATGAGCGTGTTTGAAATCATCAGCTACGCCTCGCGCGCCTTTGCGCTTTACTATGCGATTCAGGCGCTGATTGCGGCGAAGGGCGCGATGATCAAAGCCAAGCCCGGCAAAGCCATGGCCTTTGCCGGGCTGGGGCTTGCTGGTTTTGCAATTGCCCTGTTCGCGACGGCGGTGGACTAGGCCGTTGCGCCCCAAAGCGGCCCTACCCCATTTGCACCCGCGTCGTTTGCCCCACACAGACCTCGACCGGAAAGGCCACCGCCGTTTGCGTCTTGACCCCGTTCACGCGCGCTAAAAGATTGCGCGCCCCGGTCGAGCCCATCAGGTTCCTCGGCGTGCGAAAAGTGGTCAGCTGCATCGGCAGAACACTGGCAATCCCAAGCTGATTAAAGCCAATGATCCCAATATCGTCCGGCACCGCCAAACCACGCGCCTGACAACACATCATCCCCCCGAAGGCCAGATGATCGTTCAGATAACAGATCACATCCGGTCGCACCCTGTCTAGCAGTTGCGCCGTGCCTTCCAGGCCCGTGACAAAGCTGTTCCCGGCAGTGCAACGCGACGACACAACCTCTATCCCGGCCCTTGCATAAACCTCGCGCACCCCCGCCAGACGGGCATCCGCACGCGGGTCAAACCCTTTGGCCGCACTGACAAAAGCGGGCCTTCGATAGCCCAGATCAAAGGCGTATTGGCCAATCCTCTGGCCAGCGATGGAATGGTCGATGCCAACACAGATATCAATCGGATCATCGGTGTGATCCCAGATTTCAAGAACCGGAATCGGCGTGGCGCGCAGCAAATCAAACGTGTCGGGATGATGATCCGTTCCGGTCAGAATGATCCCTGCGGGCTGCCATGATAACAGACGCCGCACCCATCGCAATTCGGCCTCGGGGTCATATTCGGTTGTATCAATCACGCTGGAATAGCCCGCCAGATCAAAGATCCGGCGCATCCCGCTAAGGATATCGGCAAAAACTTCGCCCGCGAAGGTGGGAAAGGAAATGCCGATCAGGTTAGAGTTGGCAAGCGCCAGCGAGCGCGCGTTGCTGTTGGGCACATATTTCAGCTCACGCGCGATTTTCAGGATCTCGGCACGCTTCTTTTCGGACACGCCCTCGATGCCGCGCAAGGCGCGCGAGACGCTCATGATGCTGACATTCGCCTTGGCTGCAATGTCTTCGATTTTGGTTTGGCTATCGCGTTTCGTCATTTACGCCCCTGCGACAAAATCCAGATTGTTCTGATATCTCATATGGATAAAGCGCCATTACGTTAACGCTAACGTAGTTAAACACTTTTTCGCTTCGTATTTGAAAGCTCTTTCTGCACTGTGACGCACAGCGACAAAGCCAATTTCGACAGAGATTGCGCGGTTTTGGGAGGAACGGTTGCCACATATTCGCTTTGAACAGGTCTCGAAAAGTTATGGGACGGTAGAGGTTTTGCCACCTTTCGACCTCAGCCTGAACGATGGGGAATTCACCGTTCTGGTCGGCCCCTCTGGCTGTGGAAAATCTACGACCCTGCGCATGTTGGCAGGGCTGGAAACGCTGTCGGGCGGGGAAATATACTTTGATGACAGGCCGATAAGCAGGCTGGACCCGAAAGACCGCGATCTGGCGATGGTGTTTCAGGATTACGCGCTTTACCCGCATATGAACATCGCCAAGAACATGTCCTTTGCCCTGCGACTGGCCCGCGTTCCCAAGGCGGAAATTCAGGAAAAGGTGCAGCGCGTGTCAGAGATGCTGAACATCGCGCATCTGCTGGATCGCAAACCGGCGGAATTGTCGGGCGGACAGCGCCAGCGCGTTGCCATGGGGCGCGCGCTTGTGCGCGATGCCGGCACGTTTCTGTTTGACGAACCTCTGTCCAATCTGGACGCCAAGCTGCGCGGCAAGATGCGCGCCGAACTGGCCGAGATGCGCGATACCATCGACAAGAACATGGTCTATGTGACCCACGATCAGGTCGAAGCGATGACCCTGGGCGACCGGATCGTAGTGATGTCTGACGGCTTTATCCAGCAACAAGGCACGCCCGAAGAGCTGTTCAAGGCCCCGGTGAACAAATTCGTCGCAGGCTTTATCGGCGCACCGACGATGAATTTTGTCGACGCCCATCTGTCAGACGAGGGCGGAACGCTGTGGGCCAAGGGCAACGGCTTTGCCCTGCCCCTGACGCCAGAGGCCGCCTCGCGCTTGCAAAACCTCGGCGACAAGGATGTGACCGTCGGCCTGCGCCCGTCCAGCTTTACCGCCGATGCGACACAAGGCGCGCCGATCGAATTGCGCGTGGTGGTATCCGAATCTCTGGGCGCGCAATCGGTTCTTGTGACGCGCTGTGGTGACGCCGAACTGCTGGTCGAAACGCAAAGTGCGTCGCCCGTCAGGACAGGCACCGTCCAGACCTTTGGCGTGCTGACCGACGAGATCATGATCTTCGACAAATTGTCCGGCCTGCGGATCTAATCGCTGGATCTGACATTTCTTTTGAACGTGGCATTAGGGAGGAACCAAGAATGCACTCTTTCAAGACTATCCTGACCAGTACGGTGATGGGCACGGCGGTCGCGATGTCCTTTGCGGGCTTTGCCGTCGCCGAAGGGCATGGCGGGCCATACGCGCCCTACGCGGGCACAACGCTGGTGATCAACGTCCCCGCGCATCCCCATTACACCGCGATGATGAAGGTGCTGCCGGAATTCACCAAAGAGACCGGCATCGAGGTCGAGGTGGACCAGCTGCAATACCTCAAGATGCGCGAGCGCCAGACGCTGGAGCTTACGAAATCCGAAGGCGATTACGACATGATCGCCTATGTGGTGTTTTCCAAGGCGGATTATGTCTTTGCCGATCAGCTGGAAAACCTCGCCCGCTTTTTCATGGACCCAAAACTGGCGGACCCGAATTACGACGCGGATGACCTGATCGACGGCTATGTGGCCAATATTGGGATTGCGGGCGGCAAAAAGGGTTATCTGCCCGGCCAGACCGGGTCTTTGTTCGGCATTCCTTTCGGGTCGGAAACCTCGGTTCTGGCCTATCGCAAGGATATCTTTGAAAAGCACGGCATCCCTGTGCCAGAGAATTACGACCAACTGCTGGACGCCGCCTGCAAAATTCCAGAGGTCGAATCCGGCATGGGCGGGATGGCGTCGCGGGCGGCGTCTGGCCACCAAGCCTCTCATGCGTTCCTGTTGCATCTCGCCCCGCTGGGCGGTCGCGTCTTTGACGACAATTGGGAACCCATCATCAACAACGCGGCCGGTGTCGCTGCGGCCAACGCGTTGAAAACCATCGTAGATTGCGGTCCAGAGGGCAGCCAGACCTTTGGCCCCGCAGAGGCGGCAGCCGCCTTTCAACAGGGTCAGGCCGCGATGTTCATGGACTCGATCGCCTTTGCGGCAGGGTTCGAGGACCCAAGCAAATCGACCGTTGTTGGCAAGGTCGGCTATGCCCTGCACCCAGAGGGCGTGCGTCGCGGCTCGCAAACCGGCGGCTTTGGCATCGCCATTCCCCGCAATGCCCAAAACAAGGAGGCCGCGTTTTTGCTGATGCAATGGCTGACGTCCAAGCATGGCGATCTGATGGTCGCGATGGAGGGTGGCAACCCCTCGCGTTTTTCCACCTATGAAAACGCCGATCTGAACGCGAAGTACCCCTATTCGGCCACCTTTGGCGAAGCGTTGAAATACGCCGATCCCGACTGGCGTCCGATCATCCCCACATGGGGCAAGATCAACGCGGATATCGGCACCACGATGAGTCAGGTTCTGACCGAAGGGCTGGACCCGCAAGAGGCGCTGGACGGCGTGGCAGAGCGTGCCCGCGCGATCATGGAAGAGGCCGGGTATTACACCTGGAAGTAATCCCGGCTTGAAACGACGGGGCCGCGCCAATTGCGGCCCCCTCTGTCCCAACACCGAAATCCTCTGCAACATCCGTCAGGCTGAGTGAGCAATGCAAAGCGCGAATGTAAATCGGTTGACGCCGTATCTTTTCCTCGCTCCGGCTGTGCTGGTGATGGCCGTGGCCCTGCTCTATCCCATTGGCTACATGATCTACGCCAGTTTTCTGGACTGGAACCCCAGCCAGCGGATCGGAGAGGCGGATTTCGTCGGCCTGCGCAATTACATCAACCTGCTCAGCGACGCCGCCTTTCGCGAAAGCTTTTTCGTCACCGTCAAATTCGCCGCCGTTGTCGTGACGCTGGAAATGGTTCTGGGCGTTGGTCTTGCGATGCTGCTGGACCGCAATATCCGCGGCATGTCCATGTTGCGCACGCTGTTCATCCTGCCGATGATGATCGCACCCATCGTCGTGGGTCTGATGTGGCGCTATATGTATCACCCCAGCGTGGGCATCTTTAACCGCACGCTGGAATCCCTCGGGCTTGACCCGATTCCATGGCTGAGCGATGGCGATTGGGCCTTTGCCTCGGTCGTGATTGCGGATGTGTGGCAGTGGACGCCATTCATTTTCATCCTCTCGCTCGCCGCCCTGCAATCCCTGCCTCAATCCGCGATGGAGGCATCCCGCATTGACGGCGCAACCGGCTGGCAGCAGATCATCTATATCAAGCTGCCGCTGATGATGCCCGTCCTGATCGTCACGCTGCTACTGCGCCTGATCGATGCTTTCAAAGTGCTCGAAGTCATTCTGGTCCTCACCAATGGCGGGCCGGGCCTGTCTACCGAAATCCTGTCGTTGCGGATTTCGCGCACAGCGTCAGAATTCCGCGAGTTAGGCGAGGCCGCCGCCATGTCCAACTATCTCTTGATTTTGCTGGTCATTCTGACCTTCGCCATGTTCGCCTATTACAAGGCCATCGAGCAGCGCGCAGCCCGTCTGCGCAAGGCCGCAGAGGAGTCACTCTGATGTCCGCCAAACCCTACGAGCGTCAGAACCCGGCCTTTTACGCCCTGCCCTGCTCGTCGCCCTTGTGGTGATGGCCGTGGGCCCCATCGCCATGATGCTGATGACCTCGCTCAAGCTGAACGTGGATATCATGTCTGACAGTTCTTCGCTGTTGTTCATGCCGACCCTGCGCAACTACGAAACCGCCCTTTGTGACTTTCTGTGGTACGAGGCGCCCCATATCGACTACTGCGACAAGACCTTTGGCCGCGCGCTGGTGAATTCGCTGATCATCGCGCTGGTTTCGACGGTTCTGACGCTGGTCATCGGCTGTATGGCGGCCTACGCGCTGGTGCGGTTCCGCTTTATGGGGCGCGATACGGTGTCCCTGTCGACATTGGCGATGCGGATGGTGCCGCCTGCGGTTCTGCTGGTGCCGGTCTTTGGCATCTGGACCTTTCAATTTCAGATCGACGGCACCCGCGCCGGGATCATCCTTGTTTATGTGGCGATGAACCTGCCATTCGTGATCTGGATCCTGCAAAGCTTTATCGTGCAGGTGCCCATCCAGCTGGAAGAAGCCGCGCGCATGGATGGGGCTGGCCCGTTTCAGGTGTTCTTTCTTGTCGTGCTGCCCCTGATCAAACCGGGCTTGGCGGCGGCGGCGATCTTTACCTTTCGCGTGGCGTGGAACGAGTTCCTGCTGGCCAACGCCCTGTCAGACCGCAACTCTCGCACGGTGCCCGTCACAATCGTGAACTCGATCACCGAATTTGACATCGACTGGGGCGTGATCATGGCGACGGGCATGTTGCTGGCGATCCCGCCAATCATATTCACCTTTGTCGCCTCACGACAGATCATCACCGGCATGACCGCCGGAGCCGTCAAAGGCTGATGATGGAGTGGTTGTTCGCCCCGATGGA
>CALGTJ010000140.1 GCA_937901435.1 uncultured Rhodobacter sp.
AAGTTGTACTTAATGCACGTCCCCTAGTCTTTTGAAAAAATCTTGAAGGGTATTAAACTCTAGAGCGCCGTCCTGAAAAAGAGGCGGGGTGCCCTGCGTTAAAGGGCCAGTGCCTTGGCTGTTTATCTCTGCTACCCGATTGCGCCATTTACTTGGCTATGGCCATGAAAATACTTAGTGTGGCGATCAGACGGAATTATTTTTTGGCAGCGGAAACCCAAAGCGTTGATAGGACTCTGCAGGGGCGTCTAATGCTATCATATTGTCGATAATATACGCCTGCATACGCGCCTTGATCTCAGGGTCATCAAGTGGTTTGCTCTGCGCCGGATCAAGAGACAGATCATACAGGCAGGACTGCTGGTCGGCGAAACTCAGGCCCTGCACCTCAACCGGTGTGCCATGTTCATCGGTCTTTGGGTTAAGGCGCAAAACTGGCACGCCTTTTGTGAAACTAAACGAAGGGTGCAATGTGGCATCTGCCAGTTCGCGAATGGCAAAACGCGCGGTCATCCGAGTTGGCATCAACGTGTATTCGAAAAGATGTTCGGCCGCGTCCACTTTTGGATAGTGAAAATAGCTATAGCGTCCGTCACAGACATTGATTGCTGCCCCAAAATAGCCGAACACGACACTCTCGCGTATTTGTTGATCTGCAGTAAGGCTTGGCAGCAAAGATTTGCCCGTTACATCGTCCGGGATGGGAATGTGGCACATATCCAGCAATGTCGGCATTATGTCAGTGGTCTGGGTCAGCAGGCTGCGTCGTGTCCCTCCTTGATCGGCGAAATCAGGGTGATAAATCATTAGCGGTATATGCGCGATCTCGTCGTAAACTGGCATCCGATTTTTGGCCCACCAATCGTGCTCCCCCAGCAAAAACCCGTGATCCGTGGTCAGCACTAAGGCGGTATCAGACCACATGTCGTGTTCATCAAAGTAGTCGAGCAACTCGCCAAAATATTCGTCAGTCATACTCACTAGGGCTGAATAGTTCGCTCTGAGTTCTGCAATTTCTTCAGGTGTTTCTGTGACCTTGTCATAAATCGGCCAGTCCAGAATCGGCCCCTTGTAGCTTGTTTTATAATGCGACCGGAAACGCTCTGGTGCATGAAACGGTTCATGCGGGTCAAAACACTCAAGTTGCAAAAACCAGTTGTCCGCTTGTTTGTTCTGCAGCAAAAATTCATTGGCCAGTTTAAACAATTGTGGTGAACAGTAATCTTCCTCTTTTTCCATATATTGCCGGTTGATCATATAGTTTAATCGGTGATGTTGTTTGGGATGATAGCCCGCTTTTAAATTATCCAGATCTGGGGCCACTTGCGCCCGCCAGCGATCTATTGCCTGTCCACGCACCAGTTCCCATGAGGCATAACGTTGATGATATGTCGCCCCGCCATCGGCAAAATAATGATGATGATCCGTGATCAGATGCGAATATGTTCCGTTCTGTTTTAGCAATTGTGGTAATGAGTCATCAAAAGGCTCGAGTGGCCCCCAGCTTCGATGCAGAAAATGGCTGCGACCGGTATGGAGATCACGACGCGCAGGCATACAGGGCAAACTGCCGACATAATGATTGTCAAAGGTGACCGCACGTTGTTGAAACCGGTTGAAATTTGGTGTTTTTACAGTTGTGGAACCGTAGGGCTCCATCGCGTTTCTGTTCAGCGAATCCAGCAGTACAAAGACGATTTTCATTTTGGAAAACTATCACTAAATATCTTGAAATGGCGGCCACGCGTTGAAAAACGCGCGGCCATTTTATGATGTCAAATACCTTACTTGGCAACGCGTTTGACAAAATCTTCAACACCAGCAACGCCGGCTTCGCGATAATAGCGCAATGCCCCTGGGTGCACTGGTACAGTGAAACCGTTCAGGATGGCATCTTTCTTAACCGATTTCCAAGCTGGATGGACCGTTGCCATGAAATCGAGGTTTTCCATCACGGCTTTGGTGGCCTGATAGACGATATCTTCCGGGACCTCAGATTTGATCAACAGGACATTTCCAAGTCGGTAGGACATGACGCTGTCGGGTTGATCTGCATAGGTGTTTGCGGGAAGATCGCCCTCGGTATAAGCGGGCGCGTCGGCGCGAATTTTAGCCGAAAGCGCGCGAGGTATGTCGAGAATTCGGACCTTGTGCTGTGATTTCAGCTTGATGACGGGAGGCATTGGCGGTGAGCCGTTCCAGATCAGAGCATCGAGTTGACCATCGCCCAGCATGTCAACCATCGTCGGCAATTTCACCC
>CALGTJ010000141.1 GCA_937901435.1 uncultured Rhodobacter sp.
GCGGCCCGGGTGAAGCGGCATGGGGAATGCGGCGTGGCCACCGCACAAATCCTACTTGCCCGACCCCGCTGCCATGCCTTTGATAATATAGCGTTCCAGAACGATGCCGATGATGATCAGCGGGATGATGGCGCTGGCGCTAAGGGCGGCCATGGACCACCAGTTGATGCCTTGCGATCCGGTTTGCGAGGCGACCATGACGGGCAATGTTTTGGCGTCTGTCGAGGTCAGCAGGGCGGCAAAGAAGTATTCGTTCCATGTCAGCACCAGCGACAGAATGAACGCCGCGACCATGCCCGGCAGGGCGATGGGCAGGACGATACTGACGAACGCGCCCCAGATCGACAGGCCATCCACAAGCGCCGCCTCTTCCAATTCGACCGGGATCGAGCGGAACTGGTCTTGCATGATCCAGATGACGATCGGCAAAACAGTCAACGTGTAAAGCGCGATCAACCCGACCCGCGTGTCGAGCAGGTCCAGTTCCTTGTAGAGAACAAGAAACGGCAGCGCCAACACCACCGGCGGCAAAATCAGTTGCGACAGGAAAAAGAACGAGATGTCGGCGTTTTTCATAAAGCCAAAGCGGTACTGAAACCGCGACAGCCCATAGGCCACCATCGATCCAAGGACGACTGCAAAGAACGACGCCGAGACCGCCGTGATCACAGAGTTCATGAACCTTTTCATGAACTCTTCGCGCACGGTGGATTCTGTCCAGATGGTATCGGGCGACAGGCCCAGAGATTTCCACCCACGCCATTGGGGGGTATAATCCCAGAACGGGATCATGTTGCCCTTCATCACGTCGGGGGCCATTTTGAACGAGGTTGTAAAGGTCCAATAGATCGGGAACAGGCAGATCACCGCCCAGAACAGCAATATGGAATAGATCACGACGCGACCTGTGAACCACTTGGCTTTATGGGCCAAATCACGGTCTGTGTCGTGAAAGATCTGCGCGTCGCTCACATCAATACCTTTTCCTCAATACCGCGGATTCATCCAGCGATCGACCAGCTTCATGAAGATCGTGATAGCGACGACGATCAGCACCAGATAGACAATCGCCAACAGCGTCCCATAGCCCACGTTGGACCGGTCGCGGTATTCGCGGAAGATAAACGAGGTCACCGAATCTGTGGCCCCCCCCGGCCCGCCCGAGGTGACGTTGATGATGATATCGGCCAGCTTCAGCTTGAAAATGATGCGGATCAGGATCGCGGTGATCGAGATCGGCAGCATCAGCGGGAACGTGACCTCCCAGAACTGCCGCCAGCCGGTTGCCCCGTCCACATGCGCGGCTTCCTGGATCTCTTTCGGGATCGCCTGAAGCCCCGCGAGGATCATGATCATCATGAAGGGGATAAAGGTCCAGGCGTCCATCACCATGATGACAAAGCGCGCCATCTCCGGCGAGCCAAAGAACGACGGACTGTCCCACCCCAGCCAGCGCGCGAGACGGGCCAGCGGACCAAAGCGGACCTCCATCATCGACTTGCCGACCATCCAACTGACCGCAACGGGCGACAGCATCAGTGGCATCAGAAAGGCAACACGAAAGAATTTGCGCGCCCGGATCTCGCTGGCGAGGATCAGCGCGAGGCCAAAGGCAATGGCATATTCCACCAAAATCGCCAGCGTGTAATAGACCATGTTTTTCAAGGCGTTCCAAAAGAACGGATCGTCCCACATCTGGCGCACATTGTCCAAACCGTTGAATTTGCGCCCGTCCGGGCTGGCAAGGTTCCAGTCGGAAAAGGCGATGCCCAGCGAAAAGATCAACGGAAACACGACCATTGCGACGACGAACAATACGCCGGGCAGGATGAACAGCACGCGCTTGCCCTGTTCGCCCTTGCGGACCACCTGCGCGATGCACAGACAGGTGCCCCAGAACATATAGGCGTAAAGCGCGGGTCGCCATGTGGTGAGTGGCAGGTCAAGCTGGCCTGTTTTCACCATCCACATCATCGCGAAAACCAGCGCCATCAGCCCCGCTGACCCCCAGATCAACACGCGCCCGATCATATCCCGCCGGGGCGAGATATTGTCGGAGGTTACAACGTGAAGAAGGTCGCCATCTGTGCTCATAAAAACCATGTTAACGACACCAAGCCCCGCCGCAACCCCGCAAAACGCAGCTTTGTCATTCGACCAAAGACGACGCACGCGCTATCTGTGATAAAACCTGATCTGAAAGGATTGAAATGCGGATTGTTGCACCCCTCATCGCCTGCCTTTTGGCCAGCCCCCTGACCGCCCAGGCACCTTTTGCCTCTTTTGATATGGCCAGCGCGCCATTTCTGAACGATCCGCATGATCTGACCATTGGACCAGACGGGCGGCTTTATGTGGCGGATAAGTTCAACAACCGTATTGCCGTGCTGGACGCCGACACGCTGGAACTGGTCGACAGCTTTGGTGACGGTGAGTTGCGCGGGGTGCATGACATCTCTTTTGGCCCTGATGGTCTTGCCTATGTGGCCGTGACCGGGCTCAGCGTGGTTGCCGTCTATGATGTAACGTCCAGCCCGGCGGAACTGATCAACGCCATCGGACGCTTTCCCAATACTGAGGGCGCGCTGGCACATTCAAACGGACAACTCTATGTGATGGTTTCTGGTACGGGCGATCTGGTCGCCTATCGAGACGAGGCAATCGTGGCCAGTGCAGGCGGCATGCTCGGCGCACATGATGTGGCCGAGGCATTGGATGGCACGATTTGGGTGGCGCGGACAACGGACAACGACGTTTGATGCATTTCACGCCCGATTTAGAGGTGATCAAAAGCCTTGAGGGGCCAAAATATGGGTTTGTTGGGCCGCGCTATCTGGACATCGACGATTTCGGACGGCTCGTGGTGGCTGATCAGGACGCCCACCGTATTCTGATGATCGACCCGGTCACGGGCGATGTGCTGGGCGTGCTGGGCGATGGCAGCCCCGGCATCGGCCCGGGCAAATTTGACGACCCCGAAGGCATCGCTGTGCAGGGAAACAGCTATTACATCGCTGACAGCGACAACAACCGTGTGGTGCGCTACGTCGTTGTTATTAACTAAAGGCTTCGCTTGGACTGGGAGGGTTTGTCTCATTTGCAAGGCTAAACCGACCCGTGGGGGCCAGCCCCCACAGCCAGGGATATTTTTCAGCAGAAGAAGGGCCAAGCCTTTGTTCTGCTTGTGTTTTTCTGGCATCAGCCAAGGCGGCGCGTTTCCATATCCTGTTCCGACAGGTATTCCCGCAGGCGGTCCTGAATAAAGCCCACCGCATTGGGTAATTCCAGAAACGCCTCTATCGGCATCCAGCGCACGTCTTGACCCTCTGATCCCAACCGCACCGCAGGCAGGGCCAGCCAGCCGGGTTTGGCAACCAGAAACCACGTGGGCAATTCCCCCTCGACCTGATTGCGATAAATCCGTTGCCAGACGATCATCTGCGGGTGGATCTGCAATCCTGCCTCTTCCCATGTCTCTCGGATGGCGGTTTCGACCGGGGTTTCCTCTTCCTCGCGTCCGCCACCGGGCACTTCCCAGAGGCCGGGATAGGGGATATCCAAAAGGTTGTCCCGGTGCAAGGCCAGAACCTGCCCCGCTGCGATGACCGCTAATTTCGCGCCGCTAAAATCTGTAATCTTCATAAACCCAGTTTACCGAATGTGTGTAGCGATGGAATGCCCTGCGTGATGGTGTATGGTGGACCTTGTCCAATTTAGCCGGTTTCCGCCGATGCCTGCGCTTTGTCGCCAATGCCTGACCCAATTCGAGGCCGGAACCCGCTGCCCCGCGTGCCGGTCACCGCGTGTGGTGGCGCATCCTGAACTCTTTCAGCTGAGTATCGCGCATATGGATTGCGATGCATTTTACGCTTCTGTTGAAAAGCGCGACAATCCAGAACTTGCCGACAAGCCCGTGATCATCGGCGGCGGGCGGCGCGGGGTGGTGTCGACCGCCTGTTACATCGCACGAATCAAGGGTGTGCGTTCTGCCATGCCAATGTTCAAAGCGCTGCAGCTATGCCCCGAGGCCGTCGTGGTGCGCGGGCGCATGGATGTTTACGTCGAGGTCTCGCGACAGGTGCGCGCGCTGATGGAAGAGTTGACGCCCTCAATCGAGCCTTTGTCGCTGGACGAGGCGTTTCTGGACATGACCGGTACCGCACGTCTGCACGGCGTGCCCCCCGCAGTGATGCTGGCGCGGCTGACCAGACGGATGAAGGACGAGATCGGGATCACCGGGTCTATCGGGCTGTCGCATAACAAGTTTCTGGCCAAGGTCGCCAGTGATCTGGACAAGCCAAACGGGTTTTCCGTCATTGGCGCTGCGGAAACTGTTGCGTTTCTGCATGAAAAATCGATGCGCTTGATCTGGGGGATTGGCCCGGCAGCGCAAGCCTCGTTGGATAAGGCGGGCATTCGCACCTTTGCTGACCTCAAACGGTGGGAGCGTCAGGATCTTGTCACCCGCTTTGGGTCGATGGGAGACCGTTTGTGGCATCTGGCCCGGGGGCAGGACAGTCGGCGGGTGTCCCGAAATACGCCGGTAAAGTCGATTTCCAAGGAAACCACATTCAACAGCGACACCTCGGACCCCGAAATTCTGGACGGTCATATCTGGCGGCTGGCCGAACAAGTGGCGGATCGTGCCAAAGCCAAGGATATGGCCGGGCTGGTGGTCACGCTCAAGCTGAAGCGCGCTAATCATTCGTCTCTGACGCGCCAGTCGCAATTGACTGACCCGACCCAGATCGCTGACCGGATCTATCGCACCGCGCGGGATCTGTTTGATATTGTGGGCGATCAGGGGCCGTATCGTTTGATCGGTGTCGGGATCAGCCATCTGACGAGTGCAGAAGGCGCGGATCAGATCGGGGATCTGCTGGACCCGCAGGCGAAACAGCGCGCGGCGGCGGAGCGTGCGACGGATAAGATCCGCGAACGTTTTGGCGCAGAGGCCATCGTCAAAGGACGCTCTTTGCGCTGAGGGTTACAAGAGTGCGACGCGTTCGACCCGTTCGGGGTCTGGAAAGGGGCGATAGAGACCATAGTCTACACGGGCGATCATGGAATGGACCGTCGAATAAAGCTGTTCCACCTCGTCCGATTGCGAACAGACATAGCGGAACACCCGGTCCAGCGCGTCCAGACCGGCCACCTCAACCTCTAGAATGAAATCGCGATGCGCATCCGAGGTCAGGTTCAGCTTGCGGCGCAACAACCGCCAAGAGGACACATGCCCCTGTTGGGACAAATGATCCATCCAATCGGTCAACGCCTTTGCAAACACGATAGCCTTTGCGTCATTCTTGAGATCAATCATACAATGGTACAGATTCATGTGTCACCTTCCGTCTTTCCCCCATTTCTATCAGCGAGGGGTAAGGAAAACATGAACCGTCGGGCAGCCTATTCTGCCGCCAGCGGAATCTCTTGGCGACCGATCTCTGTGATCTCGGCCAGAACGGTACGAATCAATTCCTTGAAATCGTGAAAGTTGCCGCTGGGCCGGACAAGTTTTTCATTCATATAGAGAGAGCGGTCAATTTCGACCTGCACCACATGTTGCCCACGCGAGGGACGTCCGTAATGCTGCGCCGTATAGGCCCCGGCAAAGGGCGTGTTTCGCGCCACACGCAGTCCCACATTGGCGAATGCAGCCTCGATCCGTTCTACGATGGCCTGACTGGCAGCCGCGCCAAACCGATCCCCGATGACGATCTGCGGATGGCCCCGCCCACCGCCGGACATGCCGTCAATGGCCTCGTGTGGCATAGAGTGGCAATCTATCAAAATCACCTCTCCATGGGCGCTACGCGTGTCATCCAGCAGCCTTTGCAGGCGGTCGTGATAGGGATGCCAATGATCGCGCAAACGCTGGCGCGCCTCGGCCAACGTCAGTTTTCCGGTATAAATCGCACGCCCATTGGACACCACGCGGGGGATCACCCCCAGACCAGACGTCACACGAGGGTTATGAGAGGTCTTGCGCACCTCATAGATCAACGCCGGATCAAGCTCTTCGCAAGAGCGGTTGAGATCGATAAAGGCACGTGGCGCCGTGGCCGCCAAAAGCGGCGCGCCATATAGCGGCGCATCCTCGAACAGAAGATCGACAAAGGCGTCCTCTGACGAGCGAATCGCCCGTTCATCAAGAACGGTCTTTTTCAGAAACGCCCAAGGATAATCCCGCCCGCTGTGAGGGGAGGCAAAAACCACATTTGACGTCTGAACCGCCGGTTCACTAAGCGTATAAGGTGCCTTTGGCATCTGCTCTCCTCTGAGAAAGAGTATAGACGCAAAAAGAAGGGCCGCAAAAGCCCTTGAACAGGCTTCACATACCTTTTATACCACCCTCCACTGGCGCGGTAAGAACCCGCGTCTTGTTCGTTAGAGCGAGACGCAGATTTGACCAGACTGGTACGGGCGATTAGCTCAGCGGTAGAGCACTTCGTTGACATCGAAGGGGTCACAAGTTCGATCCTTGTATCGCCCACCATCCCCCCTCTTGGGGGCAAGATAGACCGCCTCGTCAGAGGCACAATTAAGCGCCTCGCAAGGGGCACAGGTTTCACCCGGCGCCCGGCGCCGCGACTGCAGGAGAAGACCCATGAAGGTCCGCAACTCGCTTCGTTCGCTGAAAAACCGGCATCGCGATTGCCGTGTCGTGCGCCGTAAAGGCCGCGTCTACGTTATCAACAAGACCCAAAAGCGGTTCAAGGCTCGTCAGGGCTAAGTCCGTTTCACGGATCTGGTAACACGAAAAAGCCGCCCTGCATCACTGCAGGGCGGCTTTTCTTTTGCGTGACGGTTATGGCCCAATAGCGTTTCGCGAAAACTTTGAGTCATCAAGCATCACTGTAATTACTCACCCCCCATTTTGAGAGTGTGCGTCTCAGGCGAGGGTTTGGTT
>CALGTJ010000142.1 GCA_937901435.1 uncultured Rhodobacter sp.
GAGCAGACCAGCCTGAGTAAGCAAACCACCGCGCCGATTGGTTACATCCAGGGCAATCTTTCGAAAGTGACTGCCAAAGATATTGGGGATTCCATAGTGCTGAGCGAGCCTCTCATTGATCATGGTGTAGTCCGAATGAATAAAATCCATAATGCTGTGATTATTGCGGAGTACTTCGTGGTAAAAGGCAACCGGTTCTTGCTGCATCGCATGTTTCAATTCATCATTAAAACCACCAAAAACCTTTCGATCGACCTGTAGATAATCCAGTAACTGCATACCTAGCCATTGGCGAACAAAGTGTTTGGAAAATCGGTCCGCACGCGGATCAGCAAGCATGCGTTCGGTTTGACCCGACAAAACATCGGCTTCTTTGAGTTCCCCGGATATCGCCAGATCCATTAGCTCCTGGTCTGGTAAACTGCTCCAAAGGAACATCGAAAGCCGCGTCGCCAATTCGTAATCACTCAGACGGCTACCTTCACTATCTTTCTTGGAACGGGACTGTACAAGATACAAAAACTTAGGGGAGGCAATCACTGTCGCGAGAACTTCTATCATCGCCTCCTCGAAGCTCTCGCAATCGGGGCGGATTTTGGAATAAAGAGTCAATTTTCGCTCGATTTCCTCCTCAGTTACCGGACGCCTCCAGGCTCGGGTCATAAACCGAGAGAGAACCTCAGAGGTGTAGGATTCATCACCGGCGGGTTTTTCATGTTCGAAGAATATTTTGGTGTGTGATTCCGGTGGCCATTGATCGAAATACGGAGAGATCAGTTCGACGTAATCGATGTGGATGATCCCGGCCTCGTCTCTTCCGGGGTTGGGGCGAATGTTTTCAAACTTCAAATACTCGGACCGATTCGCTCTGGCACCTTCTTCCTTGCGAAAGGAGTTCCGGATCACCTCTCCAAGGTGGATATCCCACTCATAGAATTGCGGGTTGCCTGGCGGCGCGGTAATCGCAACATCGGTTTCGCCGATTTGATCGAATGCAAAAGAGTTGTTGCTTGCTTGATGGCCAAAATAGAGACGGAGATTTGGTGGGTCTTCAGTTTCGTCTGAAGAGCGGCAAGCCCGAATTCGAACCCGAAGAGTTCCGGTATCTGGAAGGCGGTACTTCAGGTTGAACCCTGTGGTCGTTCTCGGTGGAACGATAAGGACGTGAGGGGAAACCGGCGGCACTTCGGGGCGACTCTCGACCGAGTCCCAGGCTAGTATTGTCGCACGAGGATCTGAAATTGACATGATACCTTCGCCAGTTTCCAGATTCATGAGGCTTGGATGAGTTGTTGGACGCGGCTTATACCGTTCCCTGAAATGCTCGAGTTCCTTTTCACGTTTTGCCGGGTCGTTTTCGTTCCTCTTCCGGGCCCCCTCCAATTCGGCATCACGGACAGCCCGCATCCGCTCAGCTGCTACATCCATGGTGATGCCGGAATAGGCTGCCTTCGGCTGCTCGCCCGACACCGTGGCTTTTTTCAGTGCATTGCGGCCCAACTCACGAAACGTCTCAAATTGCATCATGGACATTTGCAACATTTCCGAGCTGTTCTGGAAGCCGTCCTCAGATGTCGTTTCCGGAGGTAAGCCGTCAGCGAGGTCATAGGGCAGCCCGAGCAAATCCTGGAGCGCGTAGTTAAATTCATACCGCGTCATGCGGCGAAAGGATGAATGCCCTTCCTCACTGCGAGCGACTTGTGAGGCGACCTGAATTTCAGTCGACAGCCAATCGACAATCGAGGCTTTTCCCTCGCCGGAAATCTGCACATCTTCATCCTGTGGCGGCATTTCGCCGTTGCTCACCACATCAATCACTTCAAGCCACCAATTCTGATCACCCCCATCAATCAGATCCGGGTTCAGGGTATCGATGCGGAACTTTCCCTTCTGCTTTTCCGGACCGTGGCATGGAATACAGGACTCGCGCAGAACAGGCTCAATCTCATTTCGAAACGTTTCCAGATTCGCTTTTGGCACTACGGTCGCCCCTTGGAGTGAATGCGGTTTCCGATAGATGGATCGAAGTGCGCCAGCCACCTTCACCTCCTCGAGTGTTGGTTTTTCCGCCAACTTCACTCCATCCATGGACACTCCATCGAGCGCAATCTCTGAGAATTGAAAGTGAGTTTCGTCGTGGGTTTTTCCGAACGTGAATCGATAGAACTGCCAGGCCGAGTCGTTCTCAAACTGGAAGGTTTTTGATTGAAACCGCTTCTCAAATACAGGCTGGTCGGTTTGGCGATCCAACTCCGTCCAGTATTCGCCATCTTGTGATCCTTCCAAGACCCAATCCTTCGGATCGCGAGTCGGCACGTCGTTCCCGGAGATAATCGAATAGCTTTTCACCGCCATTCCTCCGTCTTCTGAAAGCTTAAGCATCCATTGGACCGGGCGGCCCTCGTGCAGCCCGCACCACTTGGTCCTGTCGCTGGAGTCCACGCTCTTCTCCACGCCCTGCCCCCCGCTAACGATGTGATTACTGGGAGATGACACTTCCGGGACGGCAAACACAGGGCCTGCGACCATCAGCGCGAGCGCGAGCACTGCTTTTATTACCTTAATCATCGTTTTTCACATATTTTTGCGCTGTCTGACGGATTTTTGCAAGCACCCTTATCGAGCCGTCGGTCCTGTCGGGATTGGTAGGGCATTCATCGCCAGTGCTTTCGCGCAGTACACTCACAATGACTGGCCAACTTCCAAAATTTTTGTAAATTTATCAGGATATTCTGTAGCACGGAACAGGCCGTTTGTACCCAGGACCCACCAGTATTTCACAGGAGTGCCGGGAGTAACGCAATCGGCATCAATGGCGATGATGCCACCTATTTCGTCTCCTGATGTATATTTCTGTACAGTCCACCGCTCTGCAGCAATGTGACTTACAAGCAATTCCGATTCAGCCTCAGGTTCCAGCGCCTGGCTAAAACATCGCGACCACGGGTGAACTCCCCATTTACCTGCTGCCATTGCCAGGATTGGTCGGTCGTTGCTCAGCGCAGGCCACTGCCTGAGCCAGAAGCTATCTCGCCCGGAGTTGAAGGTATGGACAAGACCGTGAGTTGTGGCGTATGAGAATATATGCGAACTTCGGTTATCAAAAGCGAAGTTTAAGTACCCTATATCATCTCGCTCAGTCTCGATGCTGAAATTCTGTCCGTTGTCATATGACTGATAGGCACGCGTTTTGTTCTGAGTGGTGTTGATATCGGGGCCACCTAAGCCCAGCGTAGTCATCATATCGTCCGGGCAAGTTACAGCATGTGTATAGGTGTTGCCGTTATTCTGGAAATGCCATTTATCGGTCTTTACGGCTGTAAACCTCTGGTTATCAGCAATGATTTGTTTCCAGGTAGTGCCGCCGTCTTCGCTTCTATACAGCCCCTTGCTTTCGCAGCCGACAAGCATGATGTCCGGCGTGTTGGGAACAAAAGCAATAATCTCACCGCACAGACTCGATGGACCTGTCCCGTCAAAGTCGCCCGGGAAATCCAGTTTCTCCCAAGATTGACCGGCATTGTCGCTGCGGTGTAACCCGCCTGCAAAAGCGCCGGTTCCACCGGCTTTTCCGGCGGCACGGAAAATAATGTCCGAATTCTGAGGATGTATGGCGAGACTGCGCACGCAGTTTGCGGCACCGGTCAGTTGTCCATTGATCGTTTCCCATGTCTGACCGGCATCTATGGTGCGGAGCAGCCCCTGTGTAGGTGAACGCAGGACAACGATATTCGCGTTCGATGGTGCCACCGCAAGGCCGGTATACTTAAGGCCGCGAGTATTTGTCGCTGTTTTGGCCTCCGGGTAGGCAAAGTCTTCAGGAACACCGTTTACTAAAGTTATATTCGAGACACTTGCCTGAAAGTAGGTTTGCGCATTCTGTGGCAAGGCGCGGAATACAATACCGGCATCTACATTGTCGCCAATCTGCTTGTAGTGGGTGGTGCCATACTCCCATGTCTTTCCATCAGTCGATGTTAATGCCGAAAACAACCGTCCGCGGCGAACGACCCGTACCCATTTATCTCCTTTCCCGGTCAAAGGGTGATGAGACAGCCGCCCCGCTCCTAGATCAAGGTGGTCCGGTGTAGTTTTCAATCCGCGTTTAGCCGTCTGCATAATTCCAAATTCGGGTCCCCACTGATAATTGTTTTTGGAGGCATCGGTTCGTACGGTTAAGCCAGCCCATGATAGCGGGTTCACCGATCCATTGTTTTGCCCCAGATAATCATCGATGCGGCAGGTAAGGGTAAAATCGCCTTTGATATTCTTGTAGATAACAAATTCACCTTCACCCACAAAACGAAAGGCATCGGGCTTTGTCTGGATGATATTCCGCGAAGCATTGGCTTCACCGGCGACACCAAGCTCCCAGCCTTCAATCGGCTTGGATTCGACATTCACGAAGCCGCCTTCTGTATCAATGGTGTGATTGCCGTCATAAAACAGACGTGACCATATTTTTTGTTTGCCTGCCGGAAGAACAAGATCAGTTAAACTGATAACGGGATCAACCCCTTTCAATTCATCTCCAGCAACATTCGCAATTTCCATATCATCTGAAAACACCTCGATCTTATTAAGGGTATGCCCCCGGGATTTGATCTTGGCGACAGCCGAGACCGTATCTGCGTCCTGCACGGTCAGTGTTACCTGAGGGTCATCGGCATTCACTTTATGAAACATGGATGACGTAGGAATGTCCTGCAATGAAATCCCCGGCCCTTCCCATTGGAAGCTGAAATACGGCCTTACATTATCGAAGAAGTATTTGATCCCGATCTCATGATCACCTTTGGCAAGATTAAGCGAGAATACCTTTTCCTCCGGACCATGCAATCCATCCCAGTTAAAGGCTTCCCTTCCATCAACCATCACCTGGTAACCATCTGCGGCTTTCATGTGGAACAGGTATAGGCCGGTTTTTGGGACCCGTAATATTCCCTCATAGATAAACCCATAACCGTTGTGCCGATTGCCACGAAGTGAGGTGTCAAACCCACTGCAAATTCCCTGCTGCACCATTTTATCGTCGGTTAATTCATTGTATGACACAAAGAGATGAGTTTCAGTTTTACTATGGTACGCTTTGTCCAGGGCCGGATAGCGAACATTGACGTGCCGTGCTGCATTGTTGAAGAACATTTTGTATTCAAGCCCCGGTGCCGTCTTGAACGTAGATGCCTTTTGCGCTGCAGCGGCTTTGGCCGCCTTGACGACAACAGGCTCGGCCTCCTGATCAAACACATCCGTCAGCGTAACACGAACCGTTGGGTCGGCTACTTTGACTTCAATCAATAGGTCGGCAATATGAGGCATCCTGGCTTGACGCACGACAACCGGCTCGCCTTTACACCCGGCATTATCAAAGACTTCCACTTTATAGGAGAACTGGGGCGATGATGTTTCGGTCATCTCCCAGGACACGAGGACCTGTTCGCCATTTGATACCGCCTCTACGGCTTTCACTTCAGGCGTATCCAATGTCGGAATGTCGGGCTGGTCAACGGTAACCTCGTGAGTCTTGCCCATCTCCAAGTATTCAGTCTGCGCTCCTGTGGGTTTCAACTTGGGGTTGGCAGTGCGCTCCATACTAAGAACCTGATTATTTTCGATGGTCCCGACGTAGAAATACGTGTCCAGAGCACTGCCTTTCGGAGGGACCTGAAACTTCACGGTATTCGTTTTGTGCCATTTGCCATCTTTGCGGCCATACCCCAGTCGTCTGTGCAAGGCACGAAGGGATCTACCTGCACCACCCGCATCTTCAAGAAACCCTCCACCACCATTAAGCGTCGTGCCCGCCACGGGCATCCTTACAACGCCATACAGATGCCAGCGATCGTTTTGAACATCTTTGGTCCAGCGGCCCATATAGGAGTAATCCGGATTCTCCACCCCCAATGGCGACCATACGCGCATCATCATGGTGTACCAATTCCCCGCCTTCATGTAAGGAAAAGCCGGACCGCCTATCGCGCCGCTAGCGCCTTCCCCAATGTATTGAGCCGGATAGTTATATTCCGAACAGGCGATTGGGCGAACCGGCTCTCCTTCTTCATTATGTCCCCAGAATGACCAGACCGAGCCGGGCCGGTAAGCATCCTGAACATCTTTGTCCAGGTTCGGGTAGAAGTCAGGCTCCAAAGACGGAGGGCCACCTGTGTATCCTCCATAGAAACTAACAGTCTGCGACGGTTTGACGCCCGTATACCAAAGCGCAAAATAGGTCGACTCGGGCCACCAGGGCCAGCGGTAATCCACCATCGTCATATCGCAATCTTCCGAACCTTTTTCTACAAAGGCGGCATGGCCCGGCATCGGCGTGATCATACCAACCCAAACTGCGATCCACACCGATGACGCTAAACATTTGTTTCTGGACATAAATATACTCTCCTTCACTTTGTAAAAATTGATGACCGATACTGTTTATGCTACAACTCTGGGGTAGCTACGAAAAAATGAAGGGAAACTAATCATAGCTTCACTGAAAAGCAGCAATGTTGAATGTTTGTCCTAAAAACGAGATCACTGGGAAATGGTTAAAAAATAATATCTTCTTATTGTATACATCTGTCCAAGCTATCTTTAAAAAACTCTATATTTGACAGATTCAACCCATTTATAACTAACTAGTGTTTATTTTTTTCTACACCCTTCTCCAATGAATCAATTACCTTTCAAAAGAATTCTCATTATCGGAGTGATTTCTATTCTCGGAATTTTCCTTTCAGCTAAGCAAAAGCCGAATATCGTGCTTATGTTTATTGATGACATGGGCTACGGAGACATTGGACCCTTCGGAAATAAAATTAATCAAACACCTCATCTGGACAGGATGGCAGAGGAAGGCAATGTGCTCACCCAATTTTATGTGGCCAATACCGCATGCACACCATCGAG
>CALGTJ010000143.1 GCA_937901435.1 uncultured Rhodobacter sp.
AGGAACGGGCAGAGGGGCCGTAAGAGGCGGGTCCACGGCCCGTTGTGGTCTATCTCAGCGATGCCGCGGTTGCCTCTGGTCAGGTGGCTCATCTTGTCGATGACCTGATGGCACTGGGCAAGCCTTTGATTTTCTGTGTTGAATATCCCAGCGGTCCGATCCCGCAGTCGGATCGTGCCTCGGTCCAGCGGCGGATCGACCTTTTGGCGCTGGATCAAAAAGCGTGGGTTCTGGCAGGGCTTGAAAGCCGATGCATGGTTGTCGGTACACGAACTGAACTGGATTGGGCGATCAAGAACGATAAGATTTCTGTCTGGGCCCCCTCCAAAATCGTGCTGGACGCGGTAGAGGGGCCGAATATTGCGCCGTGCGAGTCTCTGGCTTTGGCGGCATGGTTTGCGATGCAGATGAACGCCGTTGAACTTGTGACCTTGGGCGTGGCCCCCCCGAACACGGTGCTGCCCGCGCGCGAGATCCAGCTGGAGTCTGCCTTATGACCAATCGTCTGCAACCGATTCCCCGGATGGGGTTGAAAAAAGTGCTGTCGGCTCATCCGGGCTATGTCCCTGAGGGGCCACAGAAAACAATGTTTCCGCTGGGGGGATGCGATCATGTCTGGTTTGACACGGTCCTGACCCGGAGCGAGGGGGGCAGCAGTGACTATCTGCGCGCCAGCGATTTGCCGCAGGCGGATCTGGACAGGCTCAGCGCGCCGCGTCCCGATTTGTGCGGTCTCAGTCTGGATATTCCCCGCGTGCTGGGCATTTTGAACGTAACCCCTGACAGCTTTTCAGATCCGGGCGCGTTTCAGGACCATGCAAAGGCGGTGGCGCGCGCGCATGAGATGGCCAAAGAGGTCGATCTGATCGAAATCGGGGGCGAAAGCACGCGGCCCGGCGCAAAAGAGGTGGATACCGACGAGGAATTGCGCCGCACCGCTCCGGTGATCAAGGCCATTCGCGAGGCGGGCATCACCACGCCGATCAGCATCGACACCCGAAAGGCCAAAGTGGCGCGCGCCGCTGTTGAGGCGGGCGCAGATATCATCAATGATGTCAGCGGATTGCGCTTTGATCCAGAGATGCTGGCGACAGTTCGGGACTATGATGTGCCGACCTGTCTGATGCACTCTCGGGGTACGCCGGAAATTATGGCCTCGCTCACGCAATACGAAGATATTCTGCTGGACGTGTATGACGATATCGCCGCACAGGTAGAGGCTGCCCTTGCGGCAGGTATCCGCCGAGACAATCTTATTGTCGATCCGGGTATTGGTTTTGCCAAGACCTTGGAACATAACATGACACTGCTGCGCGGGCTGTCGATTTTCCATGATTTCGGCGTGCCTATTCTGCTGGGGGCGTCGCGTAAAAGCTTCATCCGGATCATTGGCGGGGGCGACGAGGCAAAGGATACCTTGGGCGGGTCTGTCGCAGTGGCTCTACAGGGCGCAATGCAGGGGGCACAAATCCTGCGCGTCCACGATACACGCGCGACATCGCAGGCCATGCGCATGCATGTGGCGCTCCAACAGGACGACTGATGAATGCGTAAATTATTTGGGACGGATGGCGTGCGGGGGCGGGCCAACTCCTACCCGATGACTGCCGAGATGGCCTTGCGGCTAGGCGCGGCGGCGGGGCGGTATTTTCGCTCTGACGGGGCCAATGGGCATCGTGTCGTGATCGGCAAAGACACGCGTCTGTCCGGCTATATGATCGAGACGGCGCTGACGGCGGGGCTGACATCGACGGGCATGAATGTGCTGCTGCTGGGGCCGGTGCCAACGCCTGCGGTGGGTTTGTTGACCCATTCGATGCGCGCCGATCTGGGGATCATGATCTCTGCCAGCCACAACCCGCACCAGGACAATGGCATCAAGTTTTTTGGCCCCGACGGGTTCAAGCTGTCCGATCAGGCCGAGGCAGAGATCGAGGTTCTGGTGCAACAAGAGATCGCCCCGGCCAAACCGGAAAACATCGGGCGCGCGCGTCGGATCGAGGACGGTCGCGGGCGCTATATGGAATATGCCAAGACCACCTTCACCGGAGAGCGCCTGTCGCGTCTCAAGGTGGTGATCGATTGCGCAAATGGCGCGGCCTATCGGTCTGCCCCAGAGGTGCTGTGGGAATTGGGCGCAGAGGTGATCCCGATCGGGGTGACGCCAAATGGTTATAATATCAACGACGGCTGCGGCTCGACCAACACGGCATTGGCAGCAGAAACGATCCGGCGCACGGGCGCGCATGTGGGGATCTGTCTGGACGGCGATGCCGACCGGGTGATGATCCTTGACGAGAATGGCACCGTTGCCGATGGTGATCAGTTCATGGCCTTGCTGGCGACCCGATGGGCCGAGCGCGAGCGGCTGGTGGGCAACACGCTGGTTGCGACGGTCATGTCCAACCTTGGGCTTGAACGCTATCTGAACAGCCATTCAATCGATCTGCAACGCACCGGGGTCGGCGACCGTTATGTGGTCGAGGCGATGCGCCGCGGCGGCTGGAACCTTGGCGGCGAGCAGTCGGGCCATATCGTGATGACAGATTTTGTGACGACCGGGGATGGCTTGATCGCGGGGTTGCAGTTTCTGGCGGCGATGGTCGAGACGGGCAAAAGCGCCTCTGATCTTGCGTCCCGGTTTGAACCTGTGCCTCAGATGCTGAAGAATGTGCGCTATGCTGAGGGGCAAGAACCGTTGCAGATCGCCAGCGTACAGGCGGCGATATCGCAGGCTGAGGCGCAATTGCTGGGCACCGGGCGTCTGTTGATCCGCAAATCCGGGACAGAGCCCCTGATCCGGGTGATGGCGGAATGCGAGGACGAGGCCCTGTTGAGCCAGATGGTCAACGGGATTGTCGCAGAGGTCGAGGCTGTGGCCTCTGTTTGAGCGGGTTTTAACCAAATTGTGGCGCTAAAGCGCCGCGTTACGTGCTCTGGCTTTGCCTCTGGCAAAGCCAGAGCGGTGTGCCCGGATGCTATGGCTTGCCTTTGAACAATCGCCGCAACGCACCGTACTGGCTGAGGCCGACTCCTGCGAGGATCAGGGACATGGCAAGGATCAGGCTGTGCGGCAGGGGTTCGGCAAGGATGAGCCAGCCAATGAGGACGGACCAGACCGGCACGATGTAGTTGGTAATGCTCATAAAGACCGGACCGGCCTGACGGATGACCATGACACGCAGGACATTGGCCCCGGCGGTCGGAACGAGGCCGAGCAGCGCGATCCACATCAGCGTTTCGCGGGTCACGAGGGGCGGCAGGCCTTCGCGGATCAGGGCGGTGGGCAGGACAAAGGCGGCGCTGATATAGAGCAGCACGCCTGCGAGATTGACCGAATCGACTGCGGGCAGGCGGCGCATCAGGATCGAGCTAAAGGCGTAGCAGACAGCGACCCCAAGGCAGGCCGCGCGCCCCCATGGTTCCAACGGGCTGCCGGTGCTGTCAAAGGCCTGCCCGCCGATCAGGACGCAGATCCCGACAAAGCCGATGGCAAAGCCGACCACGCGTCGCCATGTCATACGTTCTCCGGGGATCAGGACATGCGCAAGGGGCAGGACGATCAGGACAACCGCCGCCATCGAGACGCCTGCAAAGCCAGAGGTGACATATTGCTGCCCCCATGCCAGCAGGTTGAAGGGCAGGGCAGAGGACAGCAGCGCGATGGCGATCAGGGTACCCCATGTTTTTCCGGTAGCGGGCTCCAGAAACAGGGGCGCGCGGCGGATCCATTGCACGAGGACCATTAAGGCTGCCGCGAACATGATTCGCGAGGCGGCAAGCCATGCCGGGCTGATCCCTTGTAACGCGAGTTCGATCACCAGAAAGGTAGAGCCCCACGTGATCCCCAGCAGGCCCACCATAATCCAGCTTTGTGGCTTTATTTCTGGCTGTTGCATCTGTCTCTTTCACCGACAAAAAACGGGGCGACCTGCGCCCCGTTTTGCGTTTTATGGTTCGGACCGCGTTTGCAGTCCAGAGGGATGATCTTAGTTCTTGGACTTGTCGACCATCTTGCCAGCAGAGATCCATGGCATCATGCCGCGCAGGGTCTCGCCGGTGGCTTCGATCTGGTGCTCGTCGTTGATACGACGGGTGGCCTTGAACGAGGGCTGACCGACAGCGTTTTCCAGCATGAAGTCACGGACGAATTTGCCGGACTGGATGTCGCTGAGAACAGCCTTCATCCGTGCCTTTGTCTCGTCGTAGGGCAGGATGCGCGGGCCAGAGACGTATTCGCCATACTCGGCCGTGTTGGAGATCGAGTAGTTCATGTTGGCGATGCCGCCTTCGTAGATCAGGTCAACGATCAGCTTGACCTCATGCAGACACTCGAAATAGGCCATTTCAGGCGCATAACCGGCCTCGACCAGCGTCTCGAACCCCATGCGGATCAGCTCGACCAGACCACCACACAGCACGGCCTGTTCGCCGAACAGGTCGGTTTCGCATTCCTCGCGAAAGTTCGTCTCGATGATGCCGGAACGACCGCCACCGATGGCAGAGCAATAGGACAGACCGATTTCCAGCGCGCGACCGGAGGCGTCATTGTCAACGGCCACAAGGCAGGGCACGCCGCCGCCTTTGGTGTATTCGCCGCGCACGGTGTGGCCGGGGCCTTTTGGCGCCATCATGATGACGTCGACGTCTTTGGAAGCCTCGATCAGGCCAAAGTGGACGTTCAGACCGTGGGCGAACGCGATGGCGGCACCCGGCTTGATGTTGTCACGCACGTATTTCTTGTAGGTTTCGGCCTGCAATTCGTCGGGCATGGTGAACATAATCAGGTCGGCCCAGGCGGCGGCTTCGGCGATACCCATGGTTTTCAGGCCTTCGCCTTCGGCCTTGGCGATAGAGGCAGATCCCTCGCGCAGGGCGACGACCACGTTTTTCGCGCCGCTGTCGCGCAGGTTCAGCGCATGGGCGTGGCCCTGGCTGCCATAGCCCAGAATCGCCACCTTCATGTCTTTGATCATGTTGATGTCGCAGTCACGGTCATAATATACGCGCATGTCTTGGTCCTTTGGTCGGAATTTCAGTTTCAGTCTGGCGCGAACAATAAGAGCGGGGGCTGGGGAAAGCGAGTGCATCTGGGTCTGGTAATTTAAAAATTATGGGAGTAATCATACGTAAATTTGGAAAATATGTGAATAATCATGCTTGACGATCTGGATCGGCGATTGTTGCGACGTTTGCAGGAAGAGCCGCCGTTGTCTGTGACCGAACTGGCAGAGCGTATCGCGGCCACGGCGTCCCGTACGGCGCGGCGGTTGGAAAAACTGCGCAGCAGTGGGGTGATAAGGGGGGTGAGGGCTGTCGTGGACTGGCGCGCGCTTGGCTATGCCGTCGAGGTGTCCTTGCGCTTTACGCTGGACAAAACCCAGCGCCGCGCGTTCGAGGAATTCATAGAGGCCGCGCGCGAGGTGCCGGAAGTCGTGGAAATTCAGACGTTTCTGGGCAAGGTCGATGTGCGCCTCAGCGTGATTGCCCGCGATATGGCGCATTACCAGACGCTGTATCGCTCACGCATCCTTGCGCTGCCCCATATCGCGGATATCGAGGCCTTGATGCATGTGGCGGTGGTGAAATCGGAACAGGCGCTGCCCCTGTGATCGATATCGACGACACCGATCTGGGCCTGCTGCGCGCCCTGTCCGAAGATGCCACACAGCCCGCGAGCGTGTTGGGCCAGCGGTTTGGCCTTAGCCAGCCCGCGGCATGGCGACGGGTGCAACGACTTGAAAAGGCGGGAATAATCAGTGGGCGACGGTTGGATTTGGACCGTGAGGCGCTGGGGTTTGGGGTGACAGTGTTTCTGGGGGTCAAGCTGGCAACCAAAGGCCGCGTCAGCCTTGACGACTTTGAACGTGCGGTAAGCGCGATCCCCGAGATTCAGACGATTGAGCATGTGCTGGGGCTATATGATTACCGCCTGCGAGTCATGGCGCGTGATCTGGCCGATTTTGAACGTGTCTTGCGCCGCCGCATCATGACGTTGCCCGGCGTGGGCAATGTCGAGGCCAATGTTCTGCTTAGCGAAGAGCGTCGGCCGGGGCCGTTGTCGGAACACCACAAATAAATAACCCATTGGTTTCAAAGGCCTGCTTGCGTCTCTGAGAGACTAAGGGTTTTGCAATTTGATCCCGTCCCCCGACACCGCATATAGATGGGAAAACAGGTCGTGAGAGGAACATCATATGACTGCTTTACTTGATACCGTCGATCCGGACGGGTTGCTGGAATATTCGGTGGTCTTCACCGATCGTTCGCTGAACCACATGAGCGCCGAGTTTCAGGGTGTGATGCGGGATATTTCGGGCATGTTGCGCGAGGTCTATCAGGCGGACGCCGTGGTTCTGGTCCCCGGCGGCGGCACCTACGCGATGGAGGCGGTCGCGCGCCAGTTCGCGACGGGGCGCAAGGCGCTGGTCATTCGCAACGGCTGGTTCTCGTATCGCTGGAGCCAGATTTTCGAGATGGGTTCGGTCCCTTCCGAAGAGATCGTGATGAAGGCGCGCCGCTCTGGAAATGCGGTGGATGCGCCCTTTGCGCCAGCGCCCATCGAGGACGTCGTGGCGCGGATCGAATCCGAGCGCCCCGAGGTGGTTTTTGCCCCCCACGTCGAGACATCCTCGGGGATGATCCTGCCGGATGATTATATCCGCAAGGTCACCGATGCGGTGCATTCTGTGGGCGGGTTGTTCGTGCTGGACTGTATCGCCTCGGGCTGCGCGTGGGTCGATATGAAGGCGACAGGCGTCGATGTGTTGATCTCGGCCCCGCAAAAGGGCTGGTCGGCCTCGCCGTCAGCCGGTCTGGTGATGCTGTCAGAGGTAGCTTTGGCCAAGACGAAAGCCACCCAATCCACCAGCTTTGCCGTCGATCTGGGCAAATGGCTGGCCATCATGGAGGCCTATGAAAATGGCGGTCACGCCTATCACGCGACCATGCCGACGGACGCGCTGAAAGGCTTTCGCGATGCGATGGCAGAGACGCGCGACTATGGCTTTGACAAATTGCGCGATGCCCAGTGGGAGCAGGGCAAACGGGTGCGTGCGGCCCTTGCGGCGCGTGGCGTGAAATCTGTGGCCGCTGAAGGGTTCGAGGCCCCCGGCGTTGTGGTCAGCTATACGCAGAATGGCGATGTGCAGAACGGCAAAGCCTTTGCGGCGCTGGGGATGCAGATCGCGGCCGGCGTGCCTCTGCAATGCGACGAAGGGCCAGAGTATAAGTCGTTCCGACTGGGCCTGTTCGGTCTGGACAAGCTCTATGACGTGGATGCCTCTGTCGCGCGGTTAGAGGCGGCGCTGGATCAGGTGTTCTGAGCCGGTCTTAACCAAAAAGTGCCGCTTACGCGGCGCTTTACGTTCCCCAAATCTGCCTTTGGCAGCTTTGGGGCCCGCCGCCCGGATCTGGGCGGCGTTTTCATGATCAGGGGTCAGTTTGGGCCAATACCGGCGCGCATTATCGCTTTGCGCAGGGGGGCGATGTCATGCACCAGTTTCAGCCCGCCGCGGCGCAGGGCCTGAACCGGGCTTTCGCCGGATTTGCAGATGCGGTTGAAGACATCGATGGCGCGGGCGCGCAGGGCGATGTCGCGGGCGCGGGTCTTTTCGTAAGCGGCCATTTGTGGCGGGGTGCCAAGCGCATCGGGGGCGTTTTGGGCAAGGCTCAGCAGGGCGGCCACGTCGTGAAGTGACGTGTTCAGACCCTGCGCGCCGATGGGGGGCAGCACATGCGCGGCCTCTGCGATCAGGGCGGTGCGCGCAGAGGTAAGCGTGGTGGCGCGTTGGGTGATGACGGGCCAGGCGCGCAGGCCGCCGATCCGTTCCATAGGGCCGAGGAGACCACAGGCGCGCTGCGTCATTTCCGCGTTGAAGTTTACCGCGTCCATCGCATCAAGCGCCTGCGCCCGTGGCCCGTCATTCATCCAGACAATGGCAGAGGCGGGCCTGCCCTCGTGATCGGGCAGGGGGACGGTCGTGAATGCCCCACCCTGATTGTAGATTTCGGTAGAGATATTTTCGTGGGGCAGGACATGTGTGGCGCTGAAGGCCAGCACCTTTTGCCCGTAGCGTTGGGTTTGCACGCCGATCCCGGCGGCCTCGCGCACAGGTGAGGCGCGTCCATCCGCGCCAATGACCAGACGCGCGCGGATCTGGCGCTTGTCGCTCAGGGTGACAATCGCCTCGCGGCTGCGTTGCAGCATCGAGGCAAACCCTGTGCCAAGCGCCAATTCCACGCCCGGTTGGCGCGCAATGGCGGCGGCAAGTTCGCGGCGGGTCAGCCAGTTGGGCAGGTTCCAGCCAAAGGTCGTCTCGTCCAGATCGCTGGGATCAAAGGTACGGGTCTCGGTGATCTCGGGCGGGGTTCC
This sequence comes from uncultured Rhodobacter sp., assembly GCA_937901435.1. The sequence continues at coordinate 8,375 of CALGTJ010000143.1, forward strand.
CGTGGTGTCGATGATGCGCAGGGCATCAAGGGGGACCGCATGCGGCGACAGCAGATCCCAAAGGCCGATCTGTTCAAACAGCGCGCGGGCCGGCGGCAGATAGGCGGTCGAGCGAAGGTCAGCCGCTGGATCAGATCCTTGTTCCACAGGCACGGCAGGATCGACCAGCAGAACAGAGAACCCGGCCTGCCCAAAAGCAGCGGCAGCGGTCAGTCCGGCGATCCCGCCACCAGAGATTAGAATGTCAACGTGTTCAGCCATGCGCCTTAGTTAGGCTGGTCGGCGGGTCTGGGAAAGGGCGCGCCAAGGATCTGCGACAGAAAGCCCGTCAGGTCATCGGTGTGGTGATGGATATGGGGATGCGGCGTCGGGTCGGGGGCCACATGCACCGTGCGCATTCCCATGGCGTGCGGCTCTATCAGGTTGCGCGTATCATCCTCGAACATGGCGGCGGTCTGCGGGGTGACGCCACCCTTTGTGAACACGGCCTCGAATGCCACACGTTCTGGTTTTGGGCGAAAATTGGCGTGCTCGACACCGTAGACCGCGTCAAACACATCGCCCAGCCCGCGTGCCTCAAGCACCCGCTGTGCATAGAAGGCATCGCCATTGGTGTAGACGATGCGCCGTCCGGGCAGGGCGCGGATCAGGTCGGCAAGATCGGGGTCGGCGTGCAGATGATCTGTCGAGATGTCATGCACGTCGTGCAAAAAGTCCCATGGATCAATGCCGTGCTCTGCCATAAGCCCCGCCAGCGTCGTGCCATGCTGGGTCCAATAGGCTGCACGCAGGCGGTTGGCGGCGGCTTTATCCACCATCAATTCGCGCATGATCCACGCGACCATGCGCTGCTCTATCTGATCGAACAGGCGCGCCGAGGGGTGATACAGCGTGTTGTCGAGGTCAAAGACCCAATGGCGGACGGATTTGAAACTTGTCTGAGGCATATGGATCACCTAGCGCGCAGAGACGGTCGAGGCAATCTCTGTTGGGTTGATCGCAGGACCGGAGCGTGGCTAAGGTGTCTCAGGCAGCAAGAGGCGGATATGGCAGATTCAAAGCTACAAGTGAAAGACGCCTACGGGCTTATCCTCGAGGCCATCGATATCGGGCTGTATCGCCCCGGTGATCGTTTGGTCGAGAGCGAGCTTGCCGACCGTTTCGGGGTGTCGCGCACGCCGATCCGCGAGGCCTTGCAGCGGCTGGAAACGCAATCCCTGCTGACGCGCGACGGGCGCAGCCTGATTGTCGCCTCGCTGGATCATAGCGAGTTGGCAGAGCTTTACGTGGTGCGTGCCGAATTAGAGGGCTTGGCGGCCCGGCTGGCCGCACGTCATGCCGCCCCCGAAGAGGTGAAGGTGCTGCGCGAAATGCTTGAGGAAGATCGCGTGCTGGTGAATGACCCCAAGGCGCTGTCACGGGCGAACCGGCGCTTTCACAAGCAGATCCATCTGGCCTCGCATAACCGGTTTCTGGTCCGCCAACTGGATCTGGTGCATCGCTCTATGGCCTTGCTGGCGACGACCTCGCTGGCGGCCGAGGGGCGCGGAGAGGTTGCTCTGGCAGAGCATGAGGCGATTGTCACGGCGATTGAAAACGGCGATGGCGAGGCGGCGGACAAGGCGACCTATGCCCATATTTCGCGGGCGTTTGAGACCCGGTTGCGCACCGATGCCACGATCATTCAGCGGGTTGGTTAGGGCCTGACGGGTCTGTGCCATCGTCTCTGTGACCGTGTTGGGTCTTGTCCCAATAGAACGGTCGGGTGATCAGTTCGAACAGACCTTTGTAGGCGGCCAGTGCCGCCAGTGGGAAATACAGGACCAGCGTCGGCACCCATGGCACCAAAAACCGGTGTTTGATGTCGCGCACGGCAAAAACGCCGATCGACACCGTGGTGACTTCGGCCAGAATAAAGACCGCCGACAGGGTCAGAAAGGCATCGTTGCTGGCCACATGTGAAAACGGATGTGGCAGACCGAGGGGGATGATCAAAAAGGACCACAGGATCGGCGCAAGAACGAATTGCGACAGCGTGGTCAGAAAGAACAATTGCACCCCAAAAAAGCGCCATGTCCCAAGATCGCGCCACAACTGAACCGGGTTGCGGCTATGAACGGCCCATGTGATCGCATAGCCCTTTAGCCAGCGCGAGCGTTGCTTGACCCAAGGCCAGAACCAGCAATTCGCCTCTTCTTCTGTCACAGTGTCGATCAATTCAGTGCGATAGCCTTGACGCGCAAGCCGGATGCCCAGATCCGCATCCTCGGTCACGTTATGGGCGTCCCAGCCGCCAAGAGCCTCTAGGGCTTTGCGGCGAAAGAACAGGGTCGTTCCGCCAAGCGGGATGACCATGCCAAGGCGGACGATACCGGGCAGGATCACCCGAAACCACGCGGCATATTCGATGGCAAAACAACGGGATAACCAATTGGTGCGACTGTTGTAGAAATCCAGAACGCCCTGCAGACAGGCCACATCTGGCCCGCGTTCGTGAAAACGGCGCACGACTTTGCGGATCTGATCGGGGGCGGGCGCGTCCTCTGCATCATAGACGCCGACAATCACACCGCGACAAAAATCCAGCGCATAATTCAACGCGCGCGGCTTGGTACGCAGCGGGCTGTCGGGCACAGGGATCACGCGGATGAAACCCGGAAGCTCTATCAAACCCAGCGCCGTAAGAGTTTCCTCGTCGTCAGCCTCGACCACCAGACAGATATCAAGCAATTCTCGCGGATAGTCGAGCCGTTCCAGACGCGCGATCAGGCGCTTGGCGATCTTTGGTTCGTGCGCCAGTGGGATCAGGATGGATACGGTCGGCAGCTTTGCGATTATGGGCGACGTGGCCTTCAGGGTGTGAATTGCGGTCTTGGGGGCGCGAAACTCTGCAATGGCGGCGGTGAGTTTTAGCAGGGTGCTGGCGACAAGCGTCAGAACCGCCCATGCCATCAAAGCCAGAAAGATCTGCCGTGGAAAGGCGATCACTCCGGTTGCCATGACGATCAGGGCGACCATCACAGAGCGTTGAATCCAGCGCGAATGCCAGATCCGGCAGCTTTCGGACTCTGACACACGGGTTTCGGCCCGCAGGGTCAGGGTTTTGGGATGGCTGGTCAGCACCGCGTTGTGCAATTCGACCTCTCCGGTGATGACCATGCGCACCGTGCCAAACAGGGCCTCTAACAGCAGGCGATGATCCTCGAATTGTTCGGGGCGGGCGGTGGCGATCAGAACCTGATCATGCCGTTTGCACCATGTCAGAATGGCCTTTTCCAGACAATATTCCGCGCCCAGTGCCTCTATCATGCGCAACTCTGGTGGCTGAGCCTTGAGATCGGCCACTTCGGTCCCGAATTGCCGTGCGATGGTGGCGTAAAGGCGCTCTTTGCCGATCAATCCATGTGCCAAAAGGATATCGCCAAACCGGGCCTCGACCCGGTTTTGAACGGTCAATATCCGCATCTGATCGAAGGTGCTGATATCGCCGTTGTCCACCAGAAGTTGCCCCAAAGGGCGACGGCGGCGCAAGCGCAGCGGCACATCTGGTCGGTTGCCATCTCTGACGGGCTTAAGATGCGGAACACTCATTCTTGCAGGCCATTTCCACCTTTGTGGGGCCAGCATTGAACGGGATGGTTAATACATGGTTAAGTTGTGGAGCATATTAGTGGTTTAGGCCAAAACCGTTGCCTTTGTCGCATCAATGGCCTGCACAAAGCGCTCGAATAGGTAGTAACTGTCCTGCGGGCCGGGACTGGCCTCTGGGTGGTACTGTACCGAAAACACCGGACGGTCCTTGGTGCGGATGCCACAGTTGGACCCGTCAAACAGGGAAACATGCGTCTCGATCACGTCAGCAGGCAGGGTCTGGCTGTCCACGGTAAAGCCGTGGTTCATGCTGGTGATCTCGACCTTGCCGGTTTCCAGATCCTTCACCGGATGGTTCGCGCCGTGATGCCCGTGGTTCATCTTGATGGTCTTGGCCCCAAGCGCCAGTGCCAACATCTGATGCCCCAGACAAATACCAAAGACCGGCATCGTGGTCTGGGCCAGAATGCTCTGGATCATCGGCACCGCATAAATCCCCGTGGCCGCCGGATCGCCCGGGCCGTTGGACAGGAACAATCCATCTGGATTATGGGCCAGCACGTCTTCGGCCGCTGCACTTGCCGGCAGCACGATCACATCGCAGCCCGCCGAGGCGAGGCAGCGCAGAATGTTGCGCTTCGCGCCATAATCGATGGCGACGACCTTGTGACCCGGAGTCGTGCGCTTGGTATAGCCCTCTGGCCAGGCCCACCGCATTTCGTCCCACATATAGGACTGGGTGCAGGTGACATCTTTGGCCAGATCCAGACCCTCAAGGCCGGGAAAGGCGCGCGCGGCTGCCACCAGCGCCTCAATATCGAATTTGCCATCCGGATTATGGGCAAGCGCCACATGGGGCGAGCCTTGCTGACGGATCACCCGTGTCAGGCGGCGCGTATCGAGACCTCCGATCCCGATCCGGCCACGCCGGGTCAGCCACACGGTCAGATCCTCTGTCGCGCGCCAGTTGGACGGCGCGGTCGGATCCCATTTGACCACCATGGCGGCGGCGACAGGATCGGCAGTTTCGTCATCCTCTGGTGTCACGCCCACATTGCCCACATGGGGAAAGGTGAAGATGACGATCTGGCCCGCATAAGACGGGTCTGTCATGATCTCTTGATAGCCGGTCATAGCCGTGTTGAAGCACAGTTCTGCCACGGTCTGGCCTGTCGCGCCAAAGCCCTTGCCGTAGAACAAAGTTCCGTCTGCCAACGCAAGGCACGCGGTTGCCCCGTCTGGTCCCTGCGAAAATGGCATGGCACGACTCCCTGTCTGTTTGGATCGCGCGGACACTACGAGGGGGGCAAGACCGGGTCAAGGGTGCAAGTAAAATAGATTAACAAGCAAAAACAATAGATTACAATGTAACGGATTTATTGCACTGACCGAAAGCTGCGACTATGTTCCGACACTCGGATTTGCCTTTGGGGAAGGAAGACCGTTGGCTATGTACGAACGAATATTGTCGGGTCTGAAAGACGCGATGAAAAATCAGGATAAGGCCCGTCTGGCGACGCTGCGCCTGATCAATGCGGCGATCAAGGACAAGGCGATCGCCTTGCGCGGTGAAGGCGATGGGGCCGAGGTCACAGACGCAGATGTGCTCGCGATCCTCGGCAAGATGGTCAAGCAACGACAGGAAAGCGCGCGCGCCTACGAAGAGGGTGGACGGCTGGACCTTGCCGAGCGGGAACAGACCGAGGTCGCGATCATCGAAGAGTTCTTGCCCAAAAAGCTGAGCGACGACGAAGTCGGCGCAGCGATTGACGCGGCTATTTCGGCCCAAGAGGCCACATCCATCCGTGATATGGGCAAGGTTATGGGCGTCTTGAAGGCGAAATACACCGGCCAGATGGATTTTGGTTCGGTGGGGCCGATGGTCAAGGACCGTCTTGGATGATCAGAATGGGGGCTTTGCGACGCTCTTTTTCTTGAGATCGGATTGCTGGAGCAATCCGATCCGCTGGAGGGGTTTTACCCCTCCAGACCACCCCAGAGTATTTGCACCAAGATGACACAAGGACTTAGGCCTTCGGTCCGCCGACGCGCCATTTGTCTGCGTAATGGCGGACTGCGATTGTATTGTGTCGCTCTCCGCGGTCGCCGGGGCCGCGGTTCATCAGGCCAAGGCGGGTCGACTGAAAGGCGTTGCGATGGCGCCATGGGACGAAGCTAAGGCTTCTGGCCGGGATCACCAGTTTTGTGACGTGGCACAGTGCGCTTGTGCGGACGTCGTCGACATAGCGTAATGCGGCTGGACCCTCGTCAATAGCCTGCATTTCGGCCGTATCGAAGAAACGCGGTTTGACCAGATAGCTCATCACCCCAAGCATGACATCTATCTCACGCGGGGCACGCAGGCGGGGGGCGCGGATCGGTGCAGGGGGTAGCATTTGCCAACTGGTGCGGATCGTGGTTGGCTCATCGGTCAGGTTTTCCGGCACGACCCACCCCGCCATGGTGAGGGCGTGGTCAGGGTGATCTTTCATCGCCTGTTCGTAGCGCGCGATCAGCCAATGGGGATAGATGCGGTCGTCATCCAGCACCAGCAGCGGTGTGTCCGGGGCCTCTGTGCCCAGCCGGGGGATCAGTTTCGTGCCAGGGCCCAGATCATCGCAGGGCTGCACATCGAGGCAGGCCAGATGTTCGAGGCTGTCGGGCAGGACATAGGCGGTTTTTTCGCGTGTGCTGTAGGCGGGGAGGTTCAAAACAATGCGCCCCGGTGGACGGGTTTGGTCAAGCAGGCTTTTGAGGGTGTGTTCCAGCAGGTTTATGCGGCTTGGTGTCGTCGTCATGGTGACCACGATGTCAGAGCGATCGGTTGTCTTTGCCCACTGCGCATCCATCTGCCGCAGCGATTTGCGGGACAGGCGATATTCGCGTGCCAGATCATAAGGCAGCCATTCGCCCTCGAATACATGGTGCACCCAAAGCCCAAGAAATATGGTCGCCACGAAAATGGCGGCGAAGGTTATCCAGAGGGTCATTATGGGCCTGACAGTTGCTTTTCTGCGCTCGGGTTAGGCCTTAGCGGGCGTTATAGTCAAGGCGGCGCAGGCGATCTGACAGGTCGCGATACAGTTCGACCCGCTCATCCGGGCTGAGGAAGGCCCCCAATTCGACCTCGCGATCAGAGCCGCTGAGGGTCAGATAATTGGCAACCGGGCCACCCGTCGCATGGATCTGGATGCGCACCCAATAGGGGTTGGCCTGCCAGTTCTGCTCTGGCTTGCGCGGGGTGCGGCGGGTGAGTTCAAGGCTGTCGTTGCGCAGGGTCAGCACCTCGCGCAATTCAGCATCCCGGTTTGAGCGTTGCAGAAAATACCAGACCAGTGCCACGGCGGCGACGAGAAAGGGCAGCAAGACCCATAGGGTGGGCGAGCCCAGCAGGGGAAAGATCGGAAACAGGAACATACCGCATGTGATTGCGATGAAAGCGACGAACCCCTGCGGTGTCATAGAGCGGTGTGGCCAAAGGTTAAGAACCCAGGTTTGGGTCGGGCTTTCTTCGGTCTGGGTGATCCATTGATAGGGCATTACAACAGTTTAGGGCGTGATTGGGCAAAGGGGAATTGGCATTTTTGGGCAGAGACCCGCATGGGCCTAGTCGGATTGTCGCAGTCTGAAGCATGAGAAACGAAAAAGGGCCCCGCGTGTGCGAGGCCCTTTGGTGTTTGGTGGCTCACGCTTAATGCGCGTGGCCCTTGTCCCAGTCAGACTGCTTTGGCAGCTGCTCGAATGTGTGCTCTGGTGGAGGCGAGGTCAGCGTCCATTCCAGCGTATCTGCATGCTCGTTCCAATAGTTGTTCTCGGTGACTTTCTTGCCCCAGCGCAGGGTATAGAAAATCACGCCGATGAAGAACAGGAAGGAAGCAAAAGACAAA
>CALGTJ010000144.1 GCA_937901435.1 uncultured Rhodobacter sp.
TCAAACGCTTCTGCCTCAAAACAATGAACCGAACTTCGATTCCGGGTGACTAGCACCAACTGCCATTAAATGCCAGCTAAGTACCGCTTGCAAAAGCTCTTTTCCGCCTGCGATCTGCTTGTATTCCGGATGTTCAAGCTGTTCCCAGCAGCGCCAACACACCCAGACCTTGCGACCGAATCGCATAACCTGTCCTAAAAGGGCACAGGCAGTGGCAAGCTGAGCCGCAGCGCGTTTCCGTTGACCTCCCCTATACGTTCCAATGCGCCACGCGCGGCGGCGGGCAGGGTCGTGACATCCTTGACCGCCACATCCAACTGCCCCATCGCCGCTCCGGGCGATGCGCTTAACGTGCCGTCGATATCCGTCAGGCCATCGCGCAGGGCAATTGTTCCGCTCAATCCGCCGTCTGCACTTAGCTCGATACGCAGCGGACCTTCGCCAAGGCGCGCGCCGTCCAGAGTGATCCGTTGCACTGTCGCCGTTAAACCGCCACTCGGCTGCGGGTGGTCCAGCAGCCCATCCAGACGACCCGTCGCACGATTGATCCGCACGGCTCCGCCGACCCCGGACCCCGCGACAAGATCGTTCAACAGCATCGTTCCACGACCGTTGCGCAAAAAGGCCCGATCTGGCCAGAAAGGCACCAGCAGATCCGCGCTGACATCCACGCCCTGCCCGGTCAGGGACAGCATCCACTGCAATCCTTCGGTATTTGGGGCAATCGCCGTCCAGCGCAGTGTAAGCTCTGGATGCAGGGCACCTTCTTTGATCACCATCTCTCCGCCACGCAGGCGGGCGCTGTCCTCTATCTGATCGGTCCATGCGGGCAAGGCTGTGGGCAGAAAACCGGGCAGAACATAACGTAAATGGTGCATTTGCCCCTGCCAAAGCGCGGCAAATCCAAGGCCAAGGATGAAAACAAACAGGTAGAAAAGCGCGCGGATCATCGGGCAGGCACCAATTCGAAGGCCGCATTGACCAAACCGGGCGACAGCGATTCAAACCGAAAGGCGGCAAGCCTGTAGCCCCAGATCGGTGCCACCGTATCAAGCCAGTCCGCGACCAGATCAAAAGAGGCGTCGTCCAGTGTCAAATCCACCCCCCCCGCCGTCCTGTTCGCCAGTTGGGACACATTCGAGCGCAGCCCAAGCGTCACAAGACTGTCCTCAATCCCGCTGATCCCAATCGGGATGATATCCTGAACCTCGCCGCGCTCTGTCTGCCCACTTTCGGCAGGCAGCGACTCGACCTGATCAGACACCCATGCCAGCAACGCCTTTGCCTCGACCTCGGCGGCCCTCGCCTCGTCGCGGGCCTGCATCAGCGGTTGCAGCCCCAGAAAAACGACGGCAAGCGGGAGGACGAGAACGCCGAGCAGCAACAGCAAAATCCGCTCTCGGTCCGACAATTGCGCAAGCGCGTAGATCAGCCCACCACGCCTCATTGTGCCAACTCCAGCCGCAACCGCGCCACGACGCCACCGGATTGCTGGGCGCGACTGTCCAGTTGGTCGACAACGAACCCGGCCGCGCGCAGATCTTCTGTGACCTGATCCAGCGCCGCGAAATCCACGGCCTCGACCGAAATCACCAAACCCGTGTCCGCGCGATAGGCCGCTGTCAAAAGGCGTAGACTGTCATCGCTCAGAACCGGGGCCGCGATCTGGAACTGGGTGATCGGCGGCAAAGCTTTGACCTCTGGTGCATCAGGCACGGCGGCGGCTTGCAGTGCCGCGTTGACCTGCGCGCGCACATCCAGAACCGGACCGTTTGGAACAAAATGGTCGCGCACCAAGGCCAGCATGATTTCGCTGTCCTGCGTCGCCCCAGCCTTGGATTTTTGCATTTCAAGGGCCAAAGTGCCCGCCCAGATCGACAACGCCAAAACGGCACAAATCACCGCAACCCGCCAGCGTTTCACCTTGGTGCGCAACCGATCATAAAGCGCGCTTGGCGGATCCTTCAGATCCAGCCCGCCCAGTGCATCGGTCCAGCGCATCGGGGTGAATCCCGCCTTTTTCAGGGCCGCAGGATCGGTCAGCACCGGCACCGACAACCCGGCAAGCAAAGCGTCAAGATCCGCCTGTGCCCCGCCCATGCGCAAGACCCCCTTGGGCGGCGAGGCCTGCCCCAAAAGGGCAAGCGCCAGATCCGGCTCTGCGGCAAAGCCATCCTCGGGACCAAGTCGCGCGATCACCGTTTCGCCCTGCACCTCGATGGTCCACAGCCCCGGCGCGGTCGGTAGCAGCAAGAAATCCGGACCCAGCGCAAGGCACCCCGGACGCAACCCTTTGCGCCATGCCCCGGCAAGCCCGGCGTCCACGACCAGCACCTTGGTCCAGAGTTTCGCACCTTTGGGCAAGAACGGGCGCATTTCAAAGCCACCGGGCGGCATGGAAAGCTGTTCCACCAACTGCCGCTCTGCCACACGCTCGCGCGCAGCACCGCGCAATTTTTCGGGGAGATCCAGCGGCAACAACGGGGCAAGCGCACCGGGCACGCTGGCCACATGTGGCCCGTTAGGGAGCGCGCTGCCGATCCGCCAGATTGTCGGCAGGCCCGTGATGCGTTTTGCCCGCGTCATATGTGTTGCATCCATCTGCGCAAGGTTTGTGCCCTTTTCCGGTCGCGCGCACTATGGGCAAACTGCCGTGGCGTATCAATCATATACCGCCCAACGCAGTCCTCGACGGATCGGTCGCTCTGTCGCGGGCAGGATCTGGAACAACAGTTTTCTGCGTTGCACCATCCCATCCAACTCTGCCCTCAGCTCTACCTGAAACCTGTTGCTGGAGACCGTCAAAAGGGACACGGGAAGATCATCGATGTCTTCGGTCTCAAGCACCTCCATCACCCGACGGCGCAGATCCGAAAGGGCGAGGATCGGCGTATCGCGGTTCAGGAATTCTGTCTGCACCTTAGGCGGCAAGGGCCGCAGTGCCGCCGCGCGCAACGGCTTGGACGCGGTATTCAGGTTGAGACGCGATGAATTCGGCAACGCGGCAACATAGGGGTCGAGCCGTGCAAATAGGGCAGGTGTCATGCCCACCACCTCGCGCAGATCATCCAAAGACAGCAATGGACCGCCCCGAGGCAGAATTGACGGCCTGCGCGAGAGATAATCATTGACCGTAAGCGGCCCATTGGGGGCCACAAATTCGGTTATCTCGCGCAGCAGGGATTGCGGCAGATCCAGTTCAGTGAACAGGGTGGCAAAGAGATCCTGAACAAAGGGGTCGTCGCGCATCAGCCAATTGACGTTCAACCGGCTTTGCAAGTCAACGATCTTAACCGCGACGCTGCCCCGTTCTATGGGGAAAACTAGCGCATCACTGGCCCAGGCCTGTTCCAAATGCACCGCAGAGCCATCGGTGACCTCCTGCAAAAGCCCCGGCACAAGAGCCTCTGCGCTGTCGAGGTATAGCGCAAGTTGATGGGCGTTCTGACTGTCAGAGATGCGGATACGCGCGGATTCGGACCGGGTCAGCAGCGTCGCCGCGACGGCGGAAATCGCCAGCACGATGACCAGCGCGTTGATCAGGACGGCCCCGCGATCCCGGCTCATCGCAGGCTTACCGTGACATCGAGGGTCTCTGCCCGGCTGTGATCAATGCTGACCCTGACGCCCAAAGGCAAAATCGACGGATTGCCGGGGTCAGAGGCAAAACCGGGCCGCCAGCCGCCCTGCACGTCATAGCTGAACAAAGACACCGCTTTGACACCTGACAGTAACGCGATCTCTGGACTGCCCGCACGCGGATCACCGGGGTTGAGCGATGTCCAGACCTGACGCAAGAGTTGGTCGGTCGTGGGATCATAACGCCAGACCACGCGACCGAATCCGCTTGCGCCCGGATCAAGCCGGGCCAGTCCACCGACCGAAAGGGCAAAGCCCCCCTGCCCCAAGAGCATGGCCGGCTGTTGGCCTCCTCCTGGCGAGGTAAACGCGCGTGGCACAGCATTGCCCAGATCCTGTCGCAGCAGGGACAGCGCCACGGCCATCTCGCCGCTTTGCTCGCTGATGTCCGTCAGGCGTTCGCTGCTGCGCAGGGTCGACTGCATGACCTGCACCCCGATCAGCGCAACCATGGCAAAGATCGCCAGAATAGCCACCAGTTCCAGCAGGGAAAAGCCTTTGGTTTCAGGATGCTTCCCCATCATAACGCAGGGTCTGGCGGCGCATAGACCACATAGATCGCGCCCGGTTGATCCTTGGCGCTGACCTTGATCCGCGCCTCGACAAAACCGCCCAGTGTTGGTTCGGACGTGACCTCGATCTGCCATGTGATGCCCCCCGCGACAACGGTGTCAGGCAATCCCTGCGCCATGGCAGCCCCTTGGATCTGCCAGTTCGCCGCACGGTTCAGCGCCACGTTATGAGCGATAATCCGAGGCATCTCGCCGCCGATGACAAGGCGCGACTGGTTCAGGCTTTTGAATCCGGCAATCACACCGATGGACAGGATCAGAACGGCGACAACCATCTCTATCAGGCTGATGCCCTGATCTTGCCTGCCTGCACCGCTTAGCCCGCCACGCATGACACAGGCCCCCAGCCGTCATTTTGACAGAGCCGCACGGCCTCACCCGCCTGAAACCGCGCACGCATTGGCGTCACCTGCCCGCTTGGTGCAAATTCCAACGGCGCGAGCGCGCTGAAAGGTTCAATCAGCACCACCTCGTCGCGCCACGCCACGCGGTCCCCCAAGACCTGCCAATCCCCCCCGGCCCAGCGCAACCGTTGATACCCGTCCTGCGTCACCGACAACCCAAGCAACTGACGCGACAGGACCGCCTGATCCTGCAACCGTGCATGAAGGGCAGAAAATCGCCCCCAATCGCTGGCGTTGCCATCACGCGGGCGACTGGCCGAAAGAGTGATGCTGGTGGTCAGGATCGCCAGAACCGCAACGACAACCATAAGTTCGATCAGGCTAAATCCCGCCGCACCATCGCGGCTCACTCGGCGTTCCATGTCCCGATATCCGCATCTGTGCCTGTCCCCCCGGCCACGCCATTTGCGCCGAAGGTAAAGATGTCAAAGTCGCCGTGAACGCCGGGCGAAAGATATTGATACGCCCGCCCCCAAGGGTCCTCTGGCAGGCGATCAATATACCCGCCTTGCGCGAAATTCGGTGGCACAGGTTCACTGACCGGGGCGGTCACCAGCGCCTCCAGACCCTGCTGGGTCGTCGGATAGGTAAGGTTATCAAGACGATAAAGGTTCACGGCACTTTCCAGCGTCGCCAGATCCGATTTCACACGTGCTACTCGCGCCTGATCAGGCCGGTCAATCACGCGCGGGACAATCACCAGCGCAAGGATCGACATGATCACTACGACCACCATTAATTCCAGCAAAGAGAACCCGGCCTCTTTGTGCGTTTCATCAATTCTGGCGGGCAGGATCTGTGTCATATTGGTCAAATCACTTTGATAAAGGCGTTAACCTCGCCCAATATACGGCATTTTCGTCGCCATGACAGTCATGAACTGCACATTCGCGTTCAGCGGCAAGGTCGCCATATGCAAAATGGATTCGGAGACATGCGCCACATCCATGGTCTCTGGCGGGGTCCCGCCCTCGGCCAAGGTCCGCGTGACCAGATCCTCGACCATGGGCGTGCGCGCGTTGCCAATGTCAATCTGTCCACAGGCGATGTCAAAGGGGCGCCCATCAAGGCTAAGCGTTTTGGTCATACCGGTGATCGCATGTTTCGTAGTGGTATAGGCGATTGACCCCTCGCGCGGCACATGGGCACTGATCGACCCGTTGTTGATGATGCGCCCGCCCTGTGGATCCTGTTTGCGCATCAAACCAAAGGCCGCGCGCGCGCATAGGAACATGCCGTGCAGGTTCACATTCACAACCTCATACCACGTCTCTAGCGGCAACTCGTCAATTGGTGCCACCACCCCAAACATCCCGGCGTTGTTGAACAGAACATCCAGCCGCCCGGTGGTATTCACAAAGCGATTGAAAGCCTTATCCACCGAAACCGGATCCGTCACATCACAGGGCAGCACCACGATATTGTCGCTGGCCATCGCCATCTCTGCCAAAGGCTCTGTGCGGCGCGCGATGACCCCAACCATCCAGCCCTGCTTGGCAAACAGTTCTGCCGTGACCCGGCCAATGCCAGAACTCGCGCCAGTGATCACAATCGTTCCGCTCATATAATCTCTTCCTGTTCCAATTCCAAAGGCACGGCCGGAGCCACTAAATCTGATGTTGTCAAAGCGCTCATCGGGCGGCCCAAACGGTAGCGGGTCACCCACAACAATCGTTCTTGCGCCCGCGTGATCGCAACGTAGCTGAGCCGTTTCCACAGCGGCAATCCCGCCTCGATCCGTCCCGATTGCGCGGCGGCATAAATATCGGGCGCAAAGACCTGTACGTCAGGCCATTGACTGCCCTGCGCCTTGTGGATCGTCACCGCACTGCCATGCAGAAACGCCGCACCCATGCGTGCGGCAAAGGGGATGAACGGCTCTTCCTGATCAGGAAATTCGATTTTGATAATACTGGCGGCGCTGATCTGTGGATCTTCGGCACCGACCACATGCAGACGCGAAAATCCCGGCTTGCGACCGGGGCCGAGGTAGATGACCTGCGCGCCCTTGATCAACCCGCGCGCCTCCAGGTCGATACGTTTCTTGCGATGCTTCAGCGGCAGTTCGATCCCGTCACAAATCAGAGGCTCTCCGGGCAACAGCGCATCTATTGGCGCGCCAAACGCCCCACGAAACGCCTGAATCAAGCGCACACGCGTCTTGTTGCGCCAAACCAAAACGGGCGAGCGTGCCATCAGATCGGCATCGACCCGCTGCGCAATGACCACCCGATCATCGGCTTGGGCAGCCTGCTCAATCATCCGCTCGAAGTCCTCAAACCCAAGCGAATCGTCACTTAGCGCATGGGCCAGATCCAGAATGGGATTGCCCTTTGCCTGCCGGTGAATACGGCTGAGTTCCAGTTTGCGCGGACCTTTTAGTTTATCAAATACCATCTCGCCGGATTGCCCAACCGGGGCAAGCTGTGCCGGATCGCCAAACAGTAAAAGCGTCGGAAAAATTTCGCGCAAGTCGTCATATTGGCGTTGATCCAGCATCGAGCTTTCATCGACAAAGCCGATATCCAGCAGATCCTCGCGCCGTTTCCATCCCGTGATGAAATCTGACCCCCGCAAACCAGCGGTCGCCAGCGCGCCGGGCACAGATTTATTCTGCTGAAAAAAAGCAAAGGCCCGGTCAAGGGCAAGGTCGGTCAGCCCCTCAATTTCGGGGCGCGGGCCATTTCCGGCAAGCCATTCCGCGACCTTTTCATATTCCGGGTCATAGACCGGCGTATACAAAATACGGTGGATAGTCGTGGCAGGCACACCGTTATTGCGCAAAACACTGGCAGCCTTATTGGTGGGCGCAAGAATGGCCAGCGTGCGCCGATCCTTGCGCCGCCGCCCCTCGTAATCGCCGGACACCACCTCGACCCCCGCCTCTTCGAGAGCCTGATAGAGCCGGGACAGCAACATCGTCTTGCCAGATCCCGCCTTGCCGACGACCGCCATCACGCTGCTTTTGTCCTCGACGGCCGGTGTCAGCAGACCCTCGTCAAGATCCACACCCGCACGGCGCAGAATATCGACGACGCTGTCATACGCCTCGGCTTGGTCTTCGGAAAATTGAACTGCGGGTAGGGCCATGCGCTAACTCTACGGCGGGCGCAGGGCAGGGGGAACCACATTTTGTGTGATCCCCCCGAGAGTTTTCAAGATTTAATGTTGGCTTAGCCAACCATCGCCAGCGACGTTTGAACAGACCCAAAGGCGCGGTCGTACCACATGCGGCTTAGCTCATGCGACAGGCCGGCACGGCGCAGCAGATTGGGGCGCATCTTGCTGTCATAGGCCCAAAGGCCGACACCGATCGCATCGCGGCCATGCCCATCGGTGCCCAGCACAGTCGGGGACCAGCCAAGACGGCGATAGATCCGTGTCATGCGCGCATCGAACACGCCCACGGAATCGGTCAGATAATTACCAAGCCCGACCTCCATCCCCCCCAACATCAGGGCGGCAGAGACACGGGAGGGGGCGTCTTGGGACAGGCAAAACCGGGTACATTCCCAGATAAGGGGATGCCGGATTTCGACACCATCACTGAGATGACGGAAATGGTCGTTAACCATTGTCTGCCCCGTCGTGGGCAAAAAGCGCATCGACCCGCCGTGGCTGCCATCTGCCTGCTCCCATATGACGTAGAGCGGATTCAGCGCGTCATATTCGTCGCGCTCATAGCCTTGCTCATCGACAATGACATCCCAATCCAGCCGTTCGCGGAACTGAGAGGCTCGATCACGGAACATCGTGTCGTGCAGTTTCGTGTGCTTTGGCAGGTCATCCCCATAGATATAACGCAGCATTTCAGTCATCCCTTCGTCAGAAAATCTGACCAAAAGATGAACGCAGCTCTGCTAAAGCCGACTTACTTCGCCGTGCGTTTCGTTAAGAAATCGGCACAGATCTAAACAACCAAGAGACCCAATGTCAGGCCCTTCGCCACCGCATGTGTCGTGTTGGAAGCGCCCAGTTTGAACCGGGCGCTTTCGATATATACGCGCAAAGTATGCTCTGAAATCGACAGGCTTTCTGCAGCCTGTCCCCGATTGTAACCCATTGCCAACATAGTCAAAGCATCCACTTCACGTGGGCTAAGTTTGCGCATGTTGGTCTCGTCTGAACCACGTTCGATTTCCAAAGCCTTCTGGTTAACGAAATGTGCTGCGAGAATCAGGTCGCGCACATGGTTTTCTGTATACTTTTCCCACGCCGTATCGTTGCGATTGTCACTTACCGTGAACAAGGCGAATTGCCCACTTGGGCCGCGAATCGGAACAGAAAACCCCTGATGGCCTACGCCGGCCTCTTGCGATTCTCCGACAAACTCCCGGATCTGCTTGCCAGACCAATCCAGTCGTTTCCAATCCACCGGATGAAATCGGCGATAGCATCCCTGTACCACCGGATCCACCCGCGCATAGTCTTGCTCCAGATAGCGATCAACCCAATCCATTGAATAGGTTAGGGCGGCGTATTGCTGCCCCGTGCTGTTCACGGAATGATAGACCAAATGTTCTACGTCAAAGACATCTCTTAACCCCAAGATGTGCTTTTGTAGGTGGTCCTGCGTTTCCGCGGACTGCATCTGTTCAATAAACGTATCCAGTCGTCCCTGCATTTTGTGTTGCCGCTTTACGCGGTTTCCCCTCCGACGACGCAATCTCTGTCGCAGCGAGCAGCATGGAGTCATCCAACTGCTCAACCAAAGCGGGCAACCCATTTTTACCGGCATAGGTTTTCAGGTCCGCGAGTACGTCGAGTATCCATTCATGTGCCATTGGCAACTCTCCTCAGGAAAGGTTAACGGAATCTTAAGGCTACTCCACCGATCTTCAATGTAACCCGGTTCCGCATCGAAATTGAATTCACCAATTATGGGGAGGTTTGGGTTAAAAAACCTTTTAAAAACAGACAGCGCATAAAAAGATTCTTATTTTGTTCTTTTTGCCTTCCAGATTTTAAGGACAGTAAATTCCTAAAAATTATTTTTACCAGATCAGGTTTACAAAAGGGCGGCCTGAAAATTTTCAGGCCGCCCTTTTGTCTTGCAGGATTTCAGCGCTGGTGAAACTCAGCGGAATTTCCCGAATTCCAGCGCATCTTCCAAAGTGCGCAATCCCGTTTTGGGCGACTGAACCAAGACCGCCATATTCCCCGGCAAATGTTCATTCCGGCGCATTTTTACATGCGCTGCGGGGATCTCATCCCATGTGAACACCTCGGACATACAAGGATCCAGACGCCGCTCTACCATCAGTTTATTCGCAGAGGCCGCTTGTTTCAGATGGGCGAAATGCGATCCCTGCACCCGCTTTTGGTGCATCCAGAGATAGCGCGCATCCAGGGTCAGATTATACCCGGTCGTCCCCGCACAGATCACCACCATACCGCCCTTTTTACAGACAAATGTAGAGACCGGAAACGTCGCCTCGCCCGGATGTTCAAACACCATATCGACGTTCACGCCCTTGCCCGTGACATCCCAGATCGCCTTGCCGAACTTGCGCACCTCGCCAAACCACGCCTTATATTCATCGGTGTTGACAGTGGGCATCTGGCCCCAGCAGTTGAAATCCTTGCGATTGATGACGCCTTTCGCGCCCAACGACATGACAAACTCGCGCTTGTCTTCTTCGGATATAACGCCAATCGCATTGGCCCCCGCCGTATTGATCAACTGGATCGCATAAGACCCCAACCCGCCCGACGCGCCCCAGACAAGAACATTCTGACCGGGTTTGAGGTCATGTGGCTCGTGGCCGAACAGCATTCGATAGGCAGTGGCGAGGGTCAGCGTGTAGCAGGCGCTCTCTTCCCACGTCAGATGTTTGGGACGGGGCATCAATTGCTGCGACTGCACACAGGTGAATTGCGCAAAAGAGCCGTCTGGCGTCTCGTACCCCCAAATTCGCTGACTGTTAGAGAACATCGGGTCGCCCCCGTTGCACTCTTCGTCATCGCCGTCGTCCTGATTGCAGTGGATCACCACCTCGTCGCCAACCTTCCAACGCCGCACCTTGTCACCGACAGCCCAGACGATCCCGGACGCGTCAGAGCCCGCGATATGATAGTCGGCCTTGTGCACATCAAAGGGCGAGATCGGAATGCCAAGACCCGCCCAAACCCCATTATAGTTGACGCCAGCAGCCATAACGAGCACCAGAACCTCGTTGCTGTCCGGGCGCGGGGTCTTAACGGTTTCCACCTGAAACGCCTGATCGGGCTCGCCGTGACGTTCACGTCGGATCGCCCAAGCGTACATATTCTGCGGAACATAGCCCAAGGGCGGCAGTTCGCCGATCTCGTACAGATCCTTTTCCGGGGCCTCATAGCTGATCACGTCGGGGGTCTTATCCAAAGCCATAAGCCTCGATCCTTTCTTTTTCAAACCTTGCTGCACCGCAGAATCGGGCGCGCTTTGATCTTTGGATACGCAGCGACACGCAACTTTGCAATATTTTCACGTTTATTTTTGTAATTTTATGTCTTTTCAAAATTGAGCGATCTCACATCAGATGCTCAATCGAGCGAGCGTAATAGGCAAGCAGCACCTTTTGCTCTGGATCTGCCACGATCCCATCCGGGCCCTGAACGATAATCCCCCGATCCAACAGCGCCGTCACAGAGTCCTGAACAATATTAGGCGAGTTCTGGATCAGAACGGATGTGCGTCGTTGCAAGAGATGTTCAACCTGTTGGACCAGATCATCACGCGGCACCGGTCCACCCGCCATATCCAGCACATAGGCGACCAAAGGAACCGGAAGAACAGGAACTGTGGCCCTGATCCGCCTGCGTAACTCCAGCCCGACCGCTTTGATCCCATCATTCTTACGTCCGTCTTGCGGGCGTCCTGCCAGAAACTGCGCCAACGACAAAGGCGCACCATAACTGACACCCGCAACCCCAAAGCGTTTCGCATGTCCAGTCATACGACGAAACACATAACCCACCGCAAAACCAAGCGCCTGAGAAATCGACGTTCTAAAACGCCGCCGCCCATCCTGCGCGGCAGAGGTCAGCACACGATCCTCCAGCACACGGTCGTAATTCAATGCGACAGGGACGAAGACCACGTCACGCCCCACCTGAGGGTCAAAATCTGCCAGAACGTAGCTCAGCAATCCAAGCTTGGGTGGACCAACTGCCCCATCAAGGCTAAGCCCCCCCTCAGGAAAAAACGCCTGCGCCACCCCCCCGCGCGTCGCCAGTTGCACATAACGCGCCAAAACCCGACGATAGAGCGCATTGCGCGATTTGCGTCGGATGAAATAGGCCCCCATCGCCCGGATCAACCCACTCATAGGCCAAACCCGCGCCCATTCCCCCACCGCATAAGACAGGGCAGAGCGTTCCGCCACGAGATAGGTCACCAGCACATAATCCATGTTTGATCGGTGGTTCATCACAAAGATGACCGTCGCGTCCCCGTCAATTGCCTTCAACGCTGCATCGTTGCTTTCATCAAGATGCACCCGGTACAGCCACCGACCTAGCCAGCGCGCCAACCGAATCGCCACGGTGAAATAGGCGGTGGCACTGAAAGACGGCACAATCTCGCGGGCATAACGCCGCGCCGCCTCGAACGCGACGTTCTCGGGCACGCCGGTGTCCTGCACATGCTCGGCAGTGGCCTCTGCCACCTTGGGGTCATAGATCAGCCGCTGGATCATGTCGTACCGCCGCGCCAGCTTGAACGGCTGAATAGGGCGTTCCAACCGCTCGTTGATCTGGGCCACCACGCGTTCCATGCGGCGACGAAAAAACCAGCGAACAGACGGAAACAGGAAATGCGACGCAAAGGTCACTGTTGCAAACAACAGGATCAGGACAAGCAACCAAACAGGAAGTTCAACGGTGCGAAACATCGCCGCAAAGTCGCAGGAAAACCAGTGCGGGTAAATCCCGGTCAGCCGCCTGTCCCACAGTTTGATCGCAGGCGGCGGGCCCCATCTTCGGCAAGGCCGATGATGGGGAGATCAAAGCGGCGCTTTAGCGCCTCCTTTTGGGCACAGCCCCTTGATCACACCGCTGGTCGAGGTCAGAGGCCGATGCATCATCAGGACCCGACGCGCTTCGTCACCCCGACCCAATCGCAAGAGAACCCCGGCCAGCGCATACTCGATCAAATCCCGCTGCGCACGACTGCCACCAATCCGCTGGTGCGCGCTCATCACAGCCGTCAGATGCGTGCAGGCCGTGGCCCAATCCGCCGCGGCAATCGCACGAAACGCCTGTCCCAGAACCTGCACCATATCCCCCGCCGGTCCCTTTGCGCCATCAATGATCTGGCTTAGCGCATCCGAGTTCCCCGCCATTGCATGAGCAATCGCCGCATGCACATCCGCAAAGGCAAGCCCCGGCGTGCCAAAATACTGCATCGCATAGTCACTGACCTGCGCCCAACGTTCTTGCGAAACCGTCACACCCGCCAGTTCCGCCCGGTACAGGATCGCGGCCGTATCCGTCTGTATACTCAAAGGCGGGCTGGGCGAGGCGCCGGGCGCAATATCGCGATCAATAACATGCCACATCCGCGCCTCATCGCCCATCGCCCATCGCCCATCGCCAACGACCACAGCGCCACGTGCCAAGACACATGGCAATGCAATAAACCGTCCCTGTCGTAATCCTCGCGCCATGCATCCAGATAGGCCAGACCCGCCTCAGCCTCTCCGTTCTCATAAAACAGATGCGACCTGTAATGGGCCATATTCGCATTGCGCGGATTCAACTCCATTGACCGCTCTATGTTGCCCGACGCCGGGCCAACCTGTCCCGCCTCCATCTGCGCGAAGGCCAGATTGCACAGGAACCACCAGTCATCCCCATAGGACGGCGCAAGGATCTCTGCCAAAGCGAGGTTCTCTGCCTCGCGCCCCGGCTGCCCGGAAAATCCGATCAGCCCAAAGACCCCTAGACAGGCCCCCGCCACAACCGCATCGCGCGGATGATCGGCAAGCTGGGCACGCGCGGTCTTGTACCCTTCGGCGGATTTACCCACGATCAACAGACCAAGCGTGCCCAAATGACCCGCCTCATACCCCGTCAGATCACCTGCAACATCGCGCGCCTGCGCAAGCAACCCACGGGCCTCTTTTCCCTGCCCACGGATCTGGCGGTTTCTGGCCATGGCCAGATGCGCCATGCAAAACTTCGGATCTTCGGCGACGGCAGTGGCGAACGCCTCGTCGACCCCGGCATCTGCAGCCAGAAACCGATCCATCCCCAAGACATACGCATCCCGCGCCGTGACGCTAGAGGTGCTTAACGCATTGCCGTATCCATCCTGCAACATCACGAGATCCTTCTGTTAAAGGCACGAGCCTGACAGAAATCAGCAAATCTACAAGACCCATGAATTTGCAGACTTCTCTGCACTGCAGCACGTTGACATTGGCATATTCTTTCCTGTATCTACATTCAGACGTAATTTTATTGCTGTGAAAATCTGGTAAGGACTGCGATGACCACGATCCAAAAAGACAAACCTTGGCTCTTTCGCACCTACGCAGGTCATTCCACGGCCACCGCGTCCAACGCTTTATATCGCGGCAATCTTGCAAAGGGGCAAACCGGCCTGTCCGTCGCCTTTGATCTGCCGACGCAAACCGGGTACGACAGCGATCATATTCTCGCCAAAGGCGAAGTCGGTAAGGTCGGCGTTCCTGTGGCTCACCTCGGCGATATGCGCGCTTTGTTCAAAGATATCCCGCTGGATCAGATGAACACCTCGATGACGATCAACGCCACTGCTCCTTGGTTATTGGCGCTGTATATCGCCGTCGCAGAAGAACAAGGCGCAGATGTCAGCGCCCTCCAGGGCACTGTGCAAAACGATATCATCAAGGAATACCTGTCGCGCGGCACCTATATTTGCCCGCCAGAACCGTCGCTGCGGATGATCACCGATATCGCCGCCTACACGCGCGAACACCTGCCCAAATGGAACCCGATGAACGTCTGTTCCTACCACCTGCAGGAGGCAGGCGCGACACCGGAGCAGGAACTTGCCTTTGCATTGGCCACCGCCACCGCCGTGCTCGACGATCTGCAAGGCAAGGTTTCCGCTGAACATTTTCCCGAAATGGTCGGGCGCATCTCGTTTTTCGTCAACGCAGGCATCCGATTTGTCACCGAGATGTGCAAGATGCGCGCCTTCGTCGAGTTGTGGGACGAGATCACAGCGACG
The DNA here is from genome assembly GCA_937901435.1 of uncultured Rhodobacter sp. Next base: position 14,814 of record CALGTJ010000144.1, read on the forward strand.
CGGTATGGTGTTGAAAACCCGAAATTCCGCCGCTTTCGCTACGGTGTGCAGGTCAACTCGCTTGGCCTGACCGAACAGCAGCCCGAGAACAACGTCTATCGCATCCTGATCGAGATGCTCGCCGTGACCCTGTCCAAGAACGCCCGCGCCCGCGCGGTGCAACTGCCCGCGTGGAACGAGGCGCTGGGTCTGCCGCGGCCTTGGGATCAACAATGGTCCCTGCGGATGCAGCAAATCATGGCGTTTGAGACCGACCTGCTGGAATATGACGACCTGTTTGACGGAAACCCCGCCGTGTACCGCAAAGTCGAGGCGCTAAAGGCAGGCGCACGCGCAGAACTTGCAACAATTGACTCGATGGGCGGCGCGAATAACGCTATTGAGTACATGAAATCCCGTCTGGTCGAGGCAAATGCCGCCCGGATCAGCGGAATTGAGACCGGCGAGACCACTGTGGTGGGTGTGAACCGGTTTACGAATGCCGAACCCTCGCCCTTGACGGCGGGAGAAGAGGCGATAATGGTCGCGGATGCGGATGCAGAAGCTGACCAGATCGCACGGCTAGTCGCTTGGCGGGAGGCTCGCGACGGGCAGGCGGTCGAACAAGCCCTGACTGCGCTGCGGGAGGCAGCGCAGTCGGGCACCAATATCATGCCCGCCACGATTGCCGCCGCAAAGGCGGGGGCCACCACAGGTGAATGGGGCGACATGGTGCGCAAGGCCTTTGGCCAGTATCGCGCGCCGACGGGTGTTTCGCGCAATCCCTCGAACCGCACCGAAGGTCTGGACGATATCCGCAACGCTGTGGATCTGGCCAGCAAGCAGCTTGGGCGTCGCTTGAAATTCCTGATGGGCAAGCCGGGTCTGGACGGGCATAGCAACGGGGCAGAACAGATCGCTGCGCGCGCACGTGATTGCGGCATGGACATAGCCTATGAGGGCATCAGGCTCACACCTGAAGAACTCGTTGCCTCCGCGTTGGAAACCCGCGCGCATGTTGTTGGCCTCTCAATCCTTTCAGGCAGCCAT
>CALGTJ010000145.1 GCA_937901435.1 uncultured Rhodobacter sp.
ATCACTCCGGGGCTTACTGCGTTCATAAATCCGCGCTCGACGCCGTGTTTGGCCATGGCCGACTTGAGGTTGATGATATCCTTCTCAAGCTCGCCCTGTCCTTTGGACTTCACTTCACCGACGCACATGGGTCGTGCGTATTGCGGCGTGCCACCGTCATTCGCAAGGCGTTGCAAAAAGCCGGGGAACATCTTGAGATCCGCAGGCGCGTTGCGCGGACTATCGCCGCCAAATCCGGTGTAGCGATCTTTTACGTAGGTCGCGTATGAAATTTTGGAAGTCTCGCCATCAGAGACGATATCAATGCCTGCCTCCACCTGTTTGCGCACGGTTTCGGAAACAGCGGCAGTCATACAGGTGTCAAATTCGGCCTGATCAAAGGGCTGTTCATTTTCGCGGGCAAATATGAAATCCACCACGTCTTGCGCGCGCGGTAAGGAGCCTACATGGGTTGTTTTAACTCGGTTCATTTGGGCCCCTCCCAGAGCTTAGTTACTAGTCTTGGTCAATCCAGCTGGATCATTTGTGGTACGGACTCGGTAAAGGCTTGCCTCACCGGTCATTGAAGTAGAGATCGCGTGAACCTCGCCAGGATTAATTAGACACGTATCGCCCGGGTTGAGGACCGTTTCACTGTCCTGAAAACGTAGTCTCCAGTGCCCGCGCATTGGCATCAGAACCGTCGGTTTGTTATGACTATGCATCTCGTCAGAAATCGAGTTGCGGGACAAGAAATCAACTTCAAAACCGGGCTTGTCCTTTAGCAATCCATTCCCGCTAATAACCTGAACTGGCTGGGCATCGGACAGCGCCATCATGTCCCAATACCGGGCAACGTGATTTGGCAGAACATCTGCTGTTGTCGGTTCTGCGCGTTTGGCAAGTTCCTCTTCCGACATCACCTGCATTGGGTGGACATTATGGGGCAAGGTGTCACCCTTTTTTCTGTCATAGAGCACGCCGTTTTCACCCAAGATCAACCCATGATCCGCAGCGTCTTCAATCACTTGTGGCGCCCAATGGACACCGCCACCAGCGTCGTTGCCACCAAGAACAGCCATAATCATACCGTAGTCCGTGCCGATGTTTTCGAAGCCGCGAAAAATACCAGTGGGAATATTGAAGATATCGCCTTCTTCGAGCGTCACTTCGCCCGCAGTTCCCCAACGACCCCAGAAGAAACGCCATTTACCACTTAGCACAAAGAACACTTCGGCTGTGTTATGGTCGTGCAGCGAATTACGCACGCGTGGCGGCTGACCAGCTGCGCCAATGTTAAACCCGATCTGCTCAGTAATATGCACGTGTTGATCTGGGCTTTCGGAAACGCCACCACCAATGATGGTAAAGTTCTCTTTTTGATCCGATCCCGGGGTGTGGGCGTCGATGAATGCGGTTTTGCAGGGTTTCAACTCGCCGTAGCGAACAATGCGGTCTTGGATATTGGTCATTTTACTTCTCCAGTAATTTTAGTCGGGTACTTATCAAACCCAATTAATCGGAGGCTGCTTAATTATAGTCTGCGCCCGCGTCGATGCAGGGTAAGTGCTGCACCTATGCGTTGCATGAGAAAACCTCAGTAGGAGCGTGTATGCTATCATTTGTTTATCCTGTCTGCATCAAGATTTGCTTCCAAATCGCAACATGGTCAAACAACGTCCATTCACGACGTAAGCCCCTTAGGCCAAATTCCGCATGGGTAAATCCCATTACATACACGTCAGCACCAGTGGGTTGGCCAAACATGCCCCAGCCGTCATGTTTGCCGTACAGGCTCCAGCGAATAGCAGCGCGTGGGGATAACATCGGATCTTCGCGTCCAATTTGATGCTCGATCTTGAACTCAGCGTTAGGGAACGATGCCCGCAGCCCCATCCACAGCTTTTCTGTATCCGCCCAAGAATGCACGGTAGTTGAGGCGGGATGCTCAGTCTGCACAGCACGGTCATATTCTGCTCTTATAACAGCAAAATCCTTATCCATCATTCTAGTCAGGATGTCAGACATGCGTACACCCCATTCATTGTTATTTCCGCGCCCTTTATAAGGGCCATCAACATCAATTGCAGGACAAAACGGTTTGACACAATGCTCCGGACCACCTTCACGGGCAATCACCTGGCGAGCAAACTTTTTGGGTTTCATACCAAGTTGTTTAACCAACCCTCCAACATCACGGATTAGCCATTCGTCGTTAATCTGATCGTTGATGGCAGCACAATCAGCAATCGCACGAATTACGAACCTTTTGCCTGTGGCTGGGCCAAAAAACCCTCCGCCAGTGTGCGTGCCCATAGTTAGTATCCGATGAGACGACAAGAACCCCTCATCTTCGTTGCCCGACCAGATCACATCTTCACCGGTCAGCTCACGATCCGGAAATTCTGCCAGTGTCGCCATGGTACCATTTATTGTATTTTGATTGCCGATCGATACACCTTCAGGAAAACGCATGGGAATGTCTTTCGAATACCGATGGTTTAACGTAGCTATACCACGATCTTCCCAAATTTCCTGCGTGATACCGAGAATATAGTCAGGGAAATCTTTCCACCTGTTTGAGAAGCCTTTCATGTAGTCCACCCTTCTGGAATTTTTGCAGAACCGCGTAGAATGAGCGGGCCATCAATTGCTATACGGCGTGTTTCACCAGTGTTATTTTCAATCTGATCGAGCAAAATTTCGACCGTGTTTGCGACCATACGATTGGCAGGCTGGCGTACGGTGGTCAGGGCATAAGCAGGCCATCCCGCCGCAGGCACATCATCATACCCGACGACTGAGACATCTTCGGGCACCTTTAGCCCAAGTTCAAAACGCAACGTGTCGAGAACAGCCAATGCCATATGGTCATTGGCGACAAAAACTGCCTCAGGTGCATCATGGGCAAACATTTTGCGCGCAGCATCTGCAGCTTTCTCCAATGTAAAGTCACCTTCTGCACGGGAATGAAGGACGACGCCCGCTTCAGCTAATACAGATATGAAACCAGCTTCGCGATCGCGCTGTGTCGACGCACCATGCCAACCTGCAATATGCCCAATTTTTTGGTGCCCAGCAGCGAGCAAAAATTTGGCGGCCTTACGCCCACCAGCATAGTTGTCTGATGTCACAGCAGACATGTTCGGGTCGTCTTGGCTGCGGTTGAACAGAACCATCGGCACGCCAGCCGCGCGGCAACGTTCAGACAGATCGCTCGACATCGCGACAGAGGCAGCAATAATACCATCGACTTGGTAATCAAGAATTTCCTCGACGACCGCGTCGATATTCCCAGCAGTTTGCTCAGCCATGAAAATTAGCACGTGATAGCCGCGCTTCTGCAACTCATTCGATAGTTTTTCAAGTGCTTCGGGATAGAATTGGTTTTCAAGATAGGCCACCACCAAACCGATAATCCGGCTTTTACCAGATACCATCGCACGCGCGAGAACATTTGGGCGATAACCCAGGTCAGCCGCTGCCTTGCGTACCTTTTCGACAGTTTTCTTGGATGCAGACGCGCCGGGCGTAAAGGTACGTGACACAGCAGACTGGCTAACGCCTGCGCGCTCGGCAACCTCTTGGGATGTGACGCGGTTTTTGCTCATTCGGCTGTCCAACCTCCATCAACCAGTAACGACGTTCCGGTGACCATTGCAGAGGCTTCGGACGCCAGAAACACAACGCCGCCCATAATGTCTTCGACTTTGCCTGGGCGTCCAAGTTTAATTTTATCTTCGATCCACGCACGTTTTTCAGGGTCTGCGAAGGTTGGGCGGGTCAGATCGGTCAAGATGAACGTTGGGCTGATTGTATTGATGCGAATGCCCGCCTTACCCCATTCAATTGCCATGGATTTGGTAAATCCCTCAACCGCGTGTTTTGTTGCACAATAAACGGCGCGATCTATGCCGCCCACATGCGCCATTTGGGAGGAAATGTTGATTAAGCTTCCGGGTTTTCCCGCGGCTACCAATCCGTTGGCGACGGCTTGCGTTAGGAAATAGGCCCCTTTGACATTCACATCAGACACAGTGTCGAAATCGTCTTCTGTTGTATCTAAAGCCGGGCTGTGACGGGCTAAGCCCGCCGAGTTTACGAGAATATCAAACGGGCCATGTGACGCCACAGAAGCCCGCGTGCCAGCGATATCAGAAACATCAAGAGGCAAGGCGTCAGCTTTCATGCCGGCCGCGTTCATTTTATCGACGAGCGTGTTTAGAGCGTCAACCCGGCGTGCGGCAAGCGTGACTTTTGCACCCGCTTCACCCAGCGCAACAGCACAGGCTAATCCAATGCCAGAACTAGCACCGGCGACTAAAGCGCGTTTTTGATCCAAGCGAAACGAAGGTGTTTTGGGCAAAGTCATCAGTTAGCTCCAATTGGCAAAGAAAGTGCGCCTGACACGCGCGCTTTGTTGAATTCACACAATCGGGCAAACACATCAACGCCCAGCTGTGCATAGATGTCTAACAGATCGACCAACACCCAATTTTCACGGATGAGTGCCCCTTCGACACGCCAAAAATCAAGGCTACGCATCGTGATTTTCTGCCCGGATGGGGCGATGCCCAACCACCCGTCACCGGTGACTGTCATCTGCATGTTTGGCCAACCCGTCGCGGCGACGTAGGCGCCATCGCCATAGAAGTGACAATTGAGTGTTCCGGTTGTGCCACCGCGTCGATCCGGCAGTGCATTCAGGAATGGGATTTGGTGCCAATTGCGAAACCCGGCAACTCCGCGTGCAGTACCGATACCCGCAGGGCCGTACCAATTCATGCGCGGATCCCAGTATTTCTCTGCATGCATGATCTCGGGGCCACCCTCGGCCGGATGTCGAGAAAGATTGGTTAACATCCCGATTACGGTTTCTAGGCTTTGTGCGCTTTGAGTTGCAGTGCGCGCCTCAAAAAACAGTCCATCTTGGCTTGCAGGTCCGGAGATATACATCTCACGCCCAAGGCTCGGCACCATAGGCCAAGCACCGGCTTGCATCATAAGTTCAGGAATATCCCAGATCGCTTGCATCTCCACAACACGACTGTCTTCGACACGATAGAATTCGTGAAACCGCATATGCGCAAAATGGCCCGTTTGCGGAATATCAAGGAAAGGCCACGTGAAAATGCCAACGTAATGCCCCGCACAACCGATCCAGTCGTGCCCGTCGGCATCCGTGCCTGCACTGACGATCCAGTCGCGGCGCTCTAGATCGGGCAAGGCGTTAAACAATGGCGCATAGGCGACATCATATAGCTCCTGTCGTCCTGACAGATCACCAAACGGATGGCACAGGTGCACAGTTGCATCTGCTGCCATGACCCTGCCCAGTGCCGATTGCACTGAGGCGGGGTCAAAGTTTGCCATTGCCGTTAGCAGCGGCGCAATCAGCGCCCTGAGTCTGTCAGGATCGCTCATTACTCAGCGGCCTCGCCGTAAGGGACGTTTTGCCGACCGTAGCGACGCACCCGCATATTGCATTGCTCTGCATGGCCAACAAAGCCTTCCAGCAGACAAAGACGTGACCCATAGGCCCCGATCTTCGCGGCCGCTTCGTCCGTGGTAATTTTCTGATAGCTGTGTGTCTTCAAGTACTTACCAACCCAAAGACCGCCCGTATAACGGCCTGCTTTTTTCGTCGGCAATGTGTGGTTGGTACCGATCACCTTGTCCCCATTAGAGACGTTCGTTCGTGGCCCAAGAAACAGCGCGCCATAGCAAGTCATGTTCTCTAGGAACCAATCATCTCGGTCTGTCATAACTTGAACGTGCTCGGAAGCGATTTCATCTGCGACTCCAAGCATCTCATCATAGGTGTCACATAGGATCACTTCGCCGTAGTCAGCCCAACTAACCCCTGCAGTCCCCGCTGTAGGGAGAATTTCGAGGATACGATCAATCTCTGAGAGGGTCCCTTCTGCCAGCGCGCGTGAATTGGTCACCAGAACTGCAGGTGAATTGTAACCATGTTCGGCCTGACCAAGGAGGTCGGTCGCACACATTTCAGCGTCAACGGTTTCATCCGCAATCACCATCGTTTCGGTTGGACCCGCAAACAGATCGATACCGACACGCCCAAACAACTGACGCTTGGCTTCTGCCACAAACGCATTCCCAGGCCCGACAAGCAGGTGAACAGGGTCAATCGTTTCAGTACCAATCGCCATTGCTCCAACGGCCTGAATGCCGCCGAGTACATAAATTTCATGCGCACCACCAAGGTGCATTGCGGCAATCACAGCTGGGTTCGGCTCGCCATTAAATGGTGGAGTGCAGGCGATAATGCGCGGTACACCCGCAACTTTGGCAGTTGCAACCGACATATGCGCTGAGGCCACCATCGGAAATTTACCCCCGGGCACATAGCAGCCGACAGATTGTACTGGAATATTCTTATGACCGAGGATCACGCCGGGCATGGTTTCCACTTCGATATCAAGCATGCTGTCGCGCTGTGCTTGCGCAAAGTTGACGACCTGTGCTTGGGCGAACTTGATGTCCTCAAGGTCGCGTGGACTGACCTTGGCGATTAGTGCATCGATTTCGTCTTGACCAAGGCGATAGCTGTCCCGATCATACCCATCGAATTTGTTGGCCAATTCGCGCACCGCAACATCGCCGCGCTGTTCGATGTCTTTGAGCGTGGCTGCGACCACGGTTGCGGTTTTGGCGTCGTCTTCAGCGCGATCGGCTTCGGGTTTTCCGTGTTTGAGGTGGGTTATTGCCATTGTGTTATCCTCGCTTATTCAGGTGTTGGGGCAGTGCAGTCGCCGCGGTCATAGGCTTCCCAGCCTTCACCGTTGAACAAGTCCATACCCAGTTGTGCTGCGACATGGGCGAAATCAACATTTACCCAGTTGTCGACGATCTTGCCATCGACCACTTTCCAGAAATCCATATAGCGGATTTCGATCCGCTTGCCGGTGGCTTTTATGCCGAGAAACTCACCGGAATGCGTTGCCTCTTGTCGGCCAAAGGCAGCGGCCCATTCGCCCATATAAAGACGTGCTTCGTCGATGCAGACTTTATCTGAGAATGCCGCCTGAAACGGGCGTTGCCAGTTGTCTTGAAACTCTCGCAGGCCGGTTTTTTGACCACAGCCCTGATTGCCCATCCAACGAAAGTTCTCTGAGAAAAATTCGCCAATATCGCCAATGCGGTGGTCATTCAGGCCATCAACCATGCCTTCGATAACAGCTCGGGTATCGTCCGTTTTGGACATATCGGTGTCGCGGGTTAGTACTGCTTGTTCAGGGCGTGATCCCTTCATGCTGTATCCTCACTTATGAATTTTGCCGCCCGATAACCGATCATCATCGAGGGCGCGTTTGTATTTGCGGAGGTCACCGATGGCATAACCGACGCATCAGCAACCCAAAGGTCGGTGACGCCTGCAACGGCAAGGCGTGGTGTGACGGGGGCGGTCCCCTCCCCCATACGCAACGTGCCAACGGGGTGATAGGCGGTTGCGCCACGGTCTTTGATATGCTGGCGCAGTGCCTCATCAGAGGACACCTCTGGCCCCGGATAGACCTCAGGCGCGCGGTGTTTTCCGAAGGCGGCTTTGGACATCAGTTCCCGCAGACGTTTGAGCCCGGCGAGCAGGGTTTCAACATCATCGGGGTCTTGAAAAAGGCCAAGGTCGATATCAGGCGCGACGTTTGGATCGGCAGAGGTAAGGCGTAACCGCCCCCGAGATTTAGGTCGACACGCGCAGACATCCGCGAAATATCCGGATCCATGGGTAAAGCGGCTGCCCTTCCAATCCAACATGAAGGGAATGAAGTGACATTGCACATCAGGTTCGCCCGTGTCGCAGCGCGCGTTAAAGAAAGCGCCGCCCTCTACCGTTGGTGACGCAAAGCGCCCCTTGCGGGTGAATAGGTAGCGGAAAGGGGCAAGCATCCACGCTGGCATTTGAGACAGCGTTAGACCATATCCGGAACGCGGCCCCGCAAAATGAAGCCCCGCCGCTGGGTGATCATGGAGGTTGTCGCCAACCTCTTCAGAGTTATGCGTGACAGTGATGCCAAGTTCCTGCAGATGCTCTGCTGGTCCAACGCCAGATCGCATCAGGATCGCGGGTGAACCGATCGAGCCGGCCGATAGAACGATGCCTTTGGACGCAGAGAGTTTGGTACCATCAAGCAGAATTACGCGTTTTGCCTGATCACCCTCAAACTCAATGCGATCAACCTCTGATCCGGTCCTCACCTTAAGATCGTATGCGGCTTGCGCCGGGCGCATGAAGGCATCTGCGGCTGACCAACGGCGTGCATTACGCATGTTAAACCTGAAAGTTCCAGCGCTCTCATATTCCGGTGTAGGCGCTTCGTTTGCGTTTCCACCAAACAAGTCAGACAGCGCCTGAACCAACGGATGAACGCCTGTCATCTGCTTTGGTTGAAGCTTTGCTTCTACTGCTTCGAATGCGGGCTCAACGTCGGGCCATTCCCAGCCTTTCACGTTCCAGCCGTCAAAGTCGTCACGCCGCCCGCGAAACCAAACCATAGAGTTTATCGAACCTGAACCGCCAAGCATACGCCCGCGATGCACATTCAGTTGCCTGTCGCCAAGACCTTTTTGCGGATCTGATTTGAACCGCCAATCTCGCTTGCTGCCCATCAACCACGTCAAACCGAATGGCATTTTGACCAAAGGGTGGTTGTCGGACGGGCCCGCTTCGAGCAATAGTACGCGACCGACGTCACGCCGCGCCAATTCAGCAGCGACGATGCATCCGGCCGAGCCAGCGCCGACAACGATGAAATCGGCATCGGCAGTCATGCGCGTTTTCCCACTTCTGCAAACACATCAAACCCGAGCTGGAGCAGCACATGCGGAATATCCAGCATGCACCAGTTTTCGATGATTTTTCCGTCTTCGCAGCGCCACCAGTCACAATCGCGCATGAACACACGTTTGCCGGTGGCCTCAAGGCCAAGGAATGGTTTGACATGGACGCCCGTGATCATTGGCCAGCCGCTTAGGAACGCGTAGTTTCCGTCACCAGACTTGCAGTCGGCCTCAACACCCGTGATGCCGACCTCGCTGCCGTCACCCCATCCGTCAAAGGTCTGCTCAAACGGTTGTTGGAACGTAGCGAATGCATCAACAGTTGCATAAGAGCCAAGCCCACCAGGGCCGTACCACACCATCCGCTCGTGCCAATAAGGGCGCCAAGCTTCATCTTCCGTCGCAAGCTTTTTGAGCATCCCTTCGACCAGATCAGCAGACGCCCGCGACGCGTCTGGATCAGACGGCCCAACGTGGGTCCCATCATGCGTTGCAGGGCCAGGCACAACGCCTTCGTACCCGTGGCTTTTGTCCAATGGCCAAAGGCCAAGTGCGATTATCAACTCTGCAAACCCAAGAAACACATGGCTTTCAACGATCTTGCCGTTTTCCATCCGGTGGAATTCACCAAACCGCAAGTAAGCCAGCTTACCGCTGGCGGGGATGCCAAAGAGTGGCTTGGTAAAGTGGCCGTGAAAATACCCTGTTGAGGTAACCCATTCAGTACCAAGATATTCACCGCCAAGAGCAATATAGTTTTGCCGTGTTAGGCCCTCGAACGAAGCCATGATCGGCGCGATGACATCGCTGTAATACCCAAGGCCATCCCGCGCCTCGTTGATCGGGTGACTGGCATTCACTTTTGCGGCGTCATGGAAATTATCTGCGACCGCTTTCTCAACCTCACCCAAATCAAAGCAACGCAGAAACTGATGGTAGCGAGCTTTGTTCTCGGAGGATGTCTCGGTCGCAATTCCCATTGCTGGACGGTTTGCGCGTTTGTTCATGTCAGACGCCCCTTCGAATTGGCAAGTAGGTGCTCATTTTGATCACCCTTTAACCGCGCCGGCCGTCAGGCCACCAACAATCTGGCGCTGGAAGAACAGGACCATCAGGAACAATGGGGCGGTGACGGATACAACCGCAGATACGGCAAACATGACGTTGCCCTTGGTCTGTGTGGTTCCAAGGAAGCTGGCAACCTTTGGGATCATCGTCTGATTTTCTCTGGACAATAGCATCGTTGTCACCGCAAAGTCATTATAGGCTAGCAGAAACGAAAACAGTCCCGTGGTAATCACCCCCGGCCACATCACCGGAATGATGACATTGCGAAAGGCCTGAAACCGCGTGCAACCATCTACCATCGCGCTTTCGTCCAACTCGGCAGGAATGTTCTTAAAGAACGAATGTAGCATCCACAGGGTAAATGGCTGATTGATCGCTACCAGAACGATGATTGTTGTTGCAGTATGCCCCCAAAGGTTCCATTGAAAGAACACCGGAAGATAGCCCGACACCAGCGTGATCGGTGGCATGGCCCGAAAGATCAGCGCCGAAAGCAGGAACCAAAAGGCATAGCGATAGGTAGACCGCGCCAGCGCATAGCCCCCTAACGTTCCCAGCGTCAGCGATATGGTAACCACAAAGAAACACACGATGACGGAATTCCAGGCTGCGAGCCAGAATTTTTCTTGAACCCAGGCCCCGTAATATCCATCACCAGTAACGCGTGCGCCGGTTTCGCTGACCGTCAGCTTGCCAGTCAGCGCGTTGGCCCAATTGGCCTTAGAAAAGAAATCGCCCTCTACCTTAAATGATCCCCAAAGCGTCCAGAGGAACGGAAAGGCGGCAAGGATCATCCAGATTGCCAGTACGCCGATGACCAGAAAAGTGATTGCGACGGGTTGGCGTTGTGCTTTGCTAGACATGTTTCACCTATTTCCGATCGAATTCGCGCCAAGTGCGCACCAAAACCGGCGACAAAAGGATCGCGACACCAATAATTGTAAGAACAGAGGTCGCGGCCGCCGAAGACAGCTGGCGCGTCTCGCCACCAAGATCGTTGAAGATTGCCCAACTTAGCGATGTTGCATGGGCTTCGGCGGAGAAACTGACGATGGGTTCAAAGACCCGGAAATTATCCATCAGCTGCATAAGGGCAATAAACGTGGTCAATGGCAGCAGGTGCGGGATAATGACGTGGCGGATTTGCAGCCAACGATTGGCACCGTCCACGCGTGCAGCTTCTAACGTGTCCTGATTTACTGACTGAAGCCCTGCATAATAAACAATAAATGCAAAGGGCGTGGAATGCCACACACCATAGACCATCAACATGATCCACATCAGCGGCGTTGACGCTTTGACCGACAGATCAGGATCGCCTGCAAGGTATTGCAGCGCCGCTCCGACAACGCCGCGCGCATCCACCATCCAGAAAAGGATCAGTGCGCCCACCAGCGGAGTTATCATCATCGGCAACAGAGAGAAAAAGATCAGTGGGCCGCGGATTGCCTTGACCGCACTATTGACGGCGACAGCAACCACAAACCCAAGAACGATAACAAGCGGTGTTACGACGAATGTGAAAACCAGCGTGAATGAAATAGCTTTGTAAAAAGGAAGATTAAGCATCTGCGCCCCGAAATCACGCCAAGAATTGGATCTTGTCCAATTCTCGCCAAACTCGTCAATCGCTAGGTGGTTGCGGTCTGTATACGTTTTAAATCCGGCAAACTGCCCCAAAGGGTGTTCTGCGCGCAATGCAGCAGTTGCGTTTTGATCAACGGTTGTGGATTCCTTGCACCCAAACAGATCACAGGTTTCAACGGTTTTGATCACCTGTTCGTGGTCGACGTAAACCGATTGCACAAGAACCGAAACGATCGGGAAAAAGATAAACAACAACATTGCCAAAGCTGACGGAAGAACAAACCAGAAAAAGGATTTATGTTTCATAATCTTGATATCTCCGGGCGCCGGTCAAGGTTGTGGGATGATCCGGGGCAAAAAGTTCCGCCCCGGATCAATGGGCTCCTTAGTTTAGGAAGCCCTTTTCTTTAGCAGCGGCAGTATAGGCAGCTTCTGCGTCTGCCAGCGCCTGTTCAGCGCTTTCTTTACCCAACAGGAAGTCTGCGAGGTTGCCACCCAAAGCGGTGTGCAGCAATCCGTGGTATGGCAGCATTGGATACGAGGTTGTGCCAGCTGCGATTGCTGCAAACACACCGTCATTGACCGGTGCCGGGGTGTAGCCGTCAATCATCCAGACGGCCTGACCCATGGTTTCCTCAGTCAAGATTGCCGGGCTGGTCCCATTCTTCATTGCTAGGAAAGTCGCGACCGCATCTTCATCCGACACGTTCCTTGCAACAGTCCAACCATCCCACCACAGGGTCGAAGCCGGTGTTGAACCACCGCCCACAGTCAGCGGACCGCCGACGGTGATGTTTGAATAGACCTGCTCTTCTGCACCTTCGTCATCCATCAGGTTACCCATGCGGGATCCCCACATGTTCATGATCATGACGTTGCCTGCTTCCATTTCAGCGCCGGTGGCGTTGCTGTCATGTGTTAGGAAGTCTGGGTTCATGTACTCAGTCAACGCTTTCATCATGTTCAGAGTTGCAACACCTTGAGCATTGTTAATTGAAACTTCGGCTGTACCGGGCTTATAGAATTCGCCGCCATGACCGATGTACATGTTGGTGAATTCCTGGGCCAGGTTCCAACCCGCCGCATAGGCGCCGCCCACGGGGTATTTGCTGATGCCTGCTGCGCGGATTTTCTTAGCAGCTTCCAGAACTTCTTCGTAAGTGGTTGGCACTTCAACGCCAAGCTCAGCCAGCACATCTTTGCGATAAGCAAGCGTCTGCGCGTTCGCCATAAAGGCCACGGCCATAACATTGCCGTCGATCGTAATCAGCTGGTTCTTGGGAATGTCCTGACCATGTGCTGCAACAAGATCATTCAATGGACGGACGACATCTGCGTTCATGAGCGCCACTAGTGACGAGTTCGCAATGATCGCTGACGTATATTCCGCGGGGTTTCCGCTCATGCCGTCGACATTGATTTTTTGGTGGTCTGCCGTCAAGTTAATCTTCACGTCGCCGCCCGTACAGGCTGCCGCACCGTTGGCAACTGTGTGAATGGCTGGAAATTCGTTTCCGACAATGCTGACATTGCCAGAAATTTCACAGCCCGCATACGCGGTGCCTGCAGTGATTGCAAAGGCGCTCGCAAGTGTTACTTTTTTTAGAAACATATCGTCTCTCTCCCTTTTGATTGGATGCATCTTCGAAGCCTGCATCCGTTGACCCCGCCGAGGCGGGAAATTGCGAGGGTCACCCCCCGATGCGCGCACCTGTTTCTGCTTCGAATAGGTGACAGTGTTCCACGGGCACCTCAATCGACACAGTTTCGTCGATTGCTGCCCGGTAATTTTTGTCGGCTTTTACGGAAACCAATGCGCCTCCTATGCGGACGCTGACCGTCGTCGCATCGCCCAAAAGCTCCATTGTGTAGATCGGCGCGTTGATCTGCCCACTGCTTTCGATGACTTTAGCATCCTCTGCACGGAACCCAAGCGTCACGGGGCCATCCACTGCCTCTAGCCCAGAGATTTGGACATTGTTGGTGGTAAATGTACCGTCTTTAATTGACCCATCCATCAGGTTCATCGCCGGGTTGCCAATAAAGCTGGCAACAAACGCGTTAGCGGGATTGTCATAAATTTCAACCGGAGTACCGACTTGCTGCACCACACCCGCCCTCATAATCACGACCCTATCCGCTAACGTCATGGCTTCAATCTGATCATGGGTCACATAGATGGTCGTTACAGCAAGCTCGTGTGACAGGTTTTTGATCTGCGCACGGGTCGATACCCGCAACTTGGCATCAAGATTGGACAGGGGTTCGTCCATCAAAAATACGTTCGGTTCGCGCACAACCGCGCGGGCGAGCGCGACCCGCTGGCGTTGACCACCTGACAATTCAGCTGGTTTACGATGCAGAAAATCATCAAGTTCTACCATGGCACTGGCCCGGCGAACTCTTTGATCATGGGTTTTAGGGTCAACACCACGTACGCGCAGAGGAAAGCGAATGTTTTCGTAAACGTTCATATTCGGGTAAAGCGCGTAGCTTTGAAAAACCATCGCGACGTCGCGATCTTTGGGTTCCAAATCATTGACCCTCACTCCGTCTACCAGAATGTCGCCTTCGGTCGCGTCCTCCAACCCGGCAATCATCCGCATTGTTGTGGTTTTGCCGCACCCGGACGGCCCGAGCAGAACCAAGAACTCCTTGTCTGCAATGGTGAGGTCAAATTCGTGAACACCCACGAACGACCCCCAACGTTTGGACAAATTGCGGAGCTGGATTTCGGCCATATCTTCCCCCTGATAGAATGCACACACCATTTTTTGCATTCGTTAGCAAAGACTATAGACAGTGGACAAATTGTTTGGCAAGCTGTTTTTGCAAACGAATGCAAAATATGGAAAAGCCGGAAGGTGCGATGATAAAATCAAATTTTATAAATGAAAAACAACTCGTTAAAGATTTCTACACACGCCTAGACAAGGCATGCGAGACGGATATTCCAGAGATTTTGGAAGCATTCACATCACCTGAATATCTGTGGCGAGGGTTTCATCCCTTCAACGAAATCACCTCGGCGCAAGAAGTCGGCGAATCGTTTTGGCAGCCCCTGCGAGGTGCGCTGACCTCCCTTCAGCGACGTCTTGACGTCTTTATGGCCGGGCATAACTCGATTACCGAGCAGGGTGGTGTTTGGGTTGTTTCCATGGGACATCTGATGGGGCTGTTCGACCAGCCTTGGCTGGGCATTCCCCCAACTGGAAAAATCGCCATGCTGCGTTATTGCGAGTTCAATCGGGTGGATAATGGTAAAATAACCGAAACTGCAATGTTTTTTGACATTCCACACCTGATGATGCAGGCAGGGTTACAACCGTTTCCGCCGCAAACAGCGGCGCATTTGGTGCAACCCGGTCCAATGACCCACGATGGGCTGATGTTTGACCCGCAAGACCCTGAAGAAGGGCGTAAAACGTTGGACGTGACAAATGCAATGATAAGCGACTTGGGAACCTGGGCTTTGGGGTTGCCGCTGGAAGAAGAACTAGCGCGAACGTGGAATGACAACATGGTCTGGTGGGGACCCGCAGGCATCGGCGCTACCTACACAATCAAACGCTATGCCAAACAGCATTCTGGGCCCTTTCGGGCCACATTCTCGGACAGGTCTTCAACCGGACATATTTGCAGACTGGCCGAGGGTCGTTTTAGTGGTTTTTTTGGCTGGCCAAACTTCACAGCTGTTCATACCGGCGGCTTCATGGGGATGCCCGCCAGTGAAGTACGCGGTGAAATGCGGGTTATTGATATTTACCGGCGGGACGGAAACAAATTGGCTGAAAACTGGATTTTCATTGATCTTCTGCATTTCTGGAACATGCAAGGTATCGACATTCTTGCGCGCACAACGGCTATTCATGCAGGCCATGAAACAGGTGCAAATGGAGCACATCCATGATCGACGCACACCACCACCTTTGGGATCTTTCCGCTGTTTACTATCCCTGGCTAATGGCGCGCGGTGTAGAGCGTTTCTTTGGCGACCCAGCCCCTATACAACGTGACTATCTCATCAATGAATTTCGTTCTGAAGCCACAGCCGAGGGCATAGGCGCATCCGTGCACATTCAGGTGGGTGCAGAAAATAGCATGGCCGAGGCACGCTGGGTCCAATCCGTAGCCGATGCCAATTCTGACTGGGCTTTAAAGCAAGTTGTTTTCGTTGACCTCACTGCATCCGATCTGGATGCGCAGCTAGATAGCATTCAGTCCCTGCCGAGCGTCGCCGGCGTGCGCCAAATTGTTGGCCGTGCACCTGGTGAGGATGCCCTCACAGGCACGAATACACTGCTAGACAACCCTGCCTTTGTGGCGGGACTGCAAAACGCAGGACGTCGTGGCCTTAGTTTTGATCTTCAGTTAATACCGGAGCTGATGGAAAAAACCGCCAATCTT
>CALGTJ010000146.1 GCA_937901435.1 uncultured Rhodobacter sp.
GGCAAACAGGAACAAAACGATCGAGGCCGTCATTCGGTTTGACTAACGGCTTCTTTGTGTGTTGGCTCTTTTGGCACGAGCATGGCCGCTGTCAGCCCGAAATGCGCCTCGATCAATGCGCAGGCTTTATCTGCATCTCGTGCCAGTGCTGCCTCTACGATGCCAGAGTGCTCGGCTTGCAGATTGCGTGATCCAATCTTTTGGTTCACGGAGGCACGGCGGTATCTCTCGCAAAGGTCGTGGAGTCCGGTCCTGATCTTTATGAGCCAATCCGACCCGCATGCCGAAACAAGCGACGCGTGTAGTTCTGCGTTTGCCTTTTCCCACGAGTCTGGCAAGTCACCCAGGGCCTCAGACAACATAGCATCTTCTTTGCCCATAATATAAGCGGCCGCGACAACGCGCGCTTCCCAGAGGTTGTCGCCTTGCTCAATTGACAAACGAAGCGCCTCTTTTTCGATAACGGTGCGCGCAAGGTTCAGATCTTGAAACTCGTTGGCATTCAAAGGTGCAACTGTAAATCCGCGGTTACCTTCACTGTTAACCAACCCATCTTGTGCGAGCTTTTGCATCGCTTCGCGAAGGGGTGTTGGCCCAATCTCGTAGATTTTCTTGAGTTTTTCGATCCGAAGTCTCTCACCCGGCGCGCGCGTGCCGACGATGATATCCCGCCGAAGTTGAGCATATGCAGAATCGGCAAGAGTTTGGCGGCTCGCGTCGTCAAAAGCGTAGTAAGTCATGTAACTCTCAGTTCTTAAAACATTTAGGGGTATATCACATCAATTATTTGACAGTATTCCCTTTCTATGTTCTGTGGTTTTATCGGTAAAAATAATGAATGTCGAGAATATGAAGCTGATAACATTTGAGTTCGAAGGTAAAACTTGCGCCGGTTACGTCGATTTGACTGAAGCCGTGGTATGCGTGAGCGGCGAAAACGCCAACAACGCTATTTTGGATTTGGTTGCGGGTGGCGATGCTGCATTGAAAGCCTTTGTCGGCAATGAAATGGCGCGAGCCCCGCTTTCCGACGTTCGCATCCTTGCCCCAATCCCAGAGCCTAAACGCGATATTTTCTGTGTGGGTAAAAACTACTACGCCCATGCCGCCGAATTTCATTCGAGCGGTTTTGACTCCAGTGCCAAGGAGCAGGTGCCTTCGCATCCGGTTGTTTTTACTAAGGCTACCACCAGCGTTTGCGGACCGGATGATGTTGTCATGGGCTCACTGGATCATACAAACAGTGTCGATTACGAAGGCGAGCTCGGGTTTGTGATCGGGAAACGTTGCTTTCGAGTGAGCAAGCAAGACGCCTATGACTATGTGTTTGGCTATGTGGTCATCAACGATGTGACATCTCGCATTCTTCAAAAAGATCATAACCAATGGGTGATCGGTAAGGGGATCAATACCTTTTGTCCAATTGGTCCTTGGATCGCGACTGCTGACGAGGTTGGTGATGTAACGGAGCTGGAGCTTGTGACGAAAATCAACGGTGAAGAGCGTCAACGCGTGAAAGTCGCTGATTTGATTTTTGACATACCGACGTTGATCGAAACGATGTCACGGACGATGACTCTCTTGCCGGGTGACATCATCGCAACGGGCACCCCTGTCGGGGTGGGGATTGGTTTCAACCCGCCGAAGTACCTCAAAAAAGACGACAAAATGAGTGTTTCAATCACTGGGTTGGGGACACTTGAAAATACGATTGGCTAACTAAAACTGCATTTTTTCACTGGGAGGAACGACAACATGCAAGGACTGAAAATTTCTATGGCGGCGGTGCTGTTAATGGGCAGCACACTTTCGGCAGCCGCACAAGACGGACAATTCGCGGGTAAGACCATCGAGGTCGTCGTACCCTTTGGTGAGGGCGGCGCGACCTTCGTGTCAGCCAAGTTCCTTGAGCCGTATTTTGAAAAACATCTACCGGGCAATCCGGACATTGATGTCGTCTCGCGTCCGGGTGGTGGTTCCATCCTTGGCGCTAACTGGTTCGAGCAGAACGCGAAATCCGATGGGACGACCATTCTTTTTACAACTTCATCTACCGCGAACCCGTTCGTTCTGGGCCAGGAGGGTGTAGATTACCGTTTGGCGGATTACCGCGTCGCCTTTAGTCATCCGTTTAGCGCTGTCGCCTATGTATCGCCGTCTACGGGCATCACCAGCGCAGCCGACATCAAGAACTTGAGCACTCCGCTACTCTACGGCGGCATCGCCGCAGCGGCATCGGACCTTCCGGGCCTACTGTCGTTTGAAGTCCTGGATATTGACGTAAGGTCCGTCCTCGGATTCAATGGGCGCGGTCCGGTGAGACTGGCTTTTGAGCAAGGCGAGCTTAACTTAGACTATCAATTCACCCCCGTATACCTGACGCAGGTGGTGCCATCCGTGGCTGAAGGGCGTGCAGTGCCGCTTTGGACAGGTGGTTCAATGGTTGATGGCGTGTTGAAGGGTCGTGACCCTATCGCACCCGAGCTCCCATCTGTTTACGAAGTTTACGAGGCCATGAACGGTGAAACCCCTTCGGGCATCGAATGGGAGGCGTTCCAAGGTGTCGCATCGGTAACTTACGCTTACGGACTGACTGGCTATATGCACCCTGACACGTCGAAAGAGGTTCTCGACGCCTTTGCGACAGCCGCAGCAGCTATCAATGCGGACCCAGAGTTTCAGGCTGAAAGCCAAAAAGTAACCAATGGTGCACGCCTAAATGCTGGCCCTAACACGGAAGCCGCGATCAAGGCTGCATTATCTCCAAGCGACGAGGTGCGAACATACCTTCGCAACCTCCTCAGCGAGAAGTTCGGCGTGAACTTCTAGTTAGCACTGCGATCCGGGCCGCGAGTCGCGCGGCCCGGTCTACCCCCCCCCAGCCCAAGCGAATCCCTCCATGATTGAGCCTGCCCTTTCTGCACTTGACGCGCTTTTCGACCCAATCCGACTGGCTGCTTTATTCGCGGGTATGCTTGTTGGGATGGTTTTTGGCATGTTGCCCGGCTTGGGGGGCGTCGCGGCCGTTTCGATCCTGCTGCCATTCGTCTACTATCTTGACGATTATTCGGGCCTTGCCATGCTTCTTGGTGCCATTTCTGTCGTCTACACTGCGGATACGATCACATCCGTCTTGCTTGGAGCTCCGGGCTCCCCGGCATCAGCACCAACAGCGATCGAAGGGCACGCGCTGGCCAAAAAGGGTGAGGCGGGTCGCGCGCTTGGTGTTGGGTTTCTGGCCTCAATGGTTGGGGGGCTTGTGGGCGCAGCGGTCTTATTTTTCGCAATTCCAATCGCCGGCCCGATTGTGCTTATGCTGGGCACACCCGAACTATTCATGTTCGCGCTTGTGGGGCTTTTCTTCGCATCATCGATGATCGGAAAAGACCTTGCAAAGGGTCTCGCTGCAGCGTGTCTCGGCGTTCTTTTGGGCGTCGTCGGTCCTGCACAAGCGGCAGCCGATTTCCGGTTCACTTTTGGCCAAGTGTATCTTCTGGATGGCTTCTCTCTGACTATCGTGGCATTGGGTCTATTTGGCGTTGCAGAAGTAATTTCGATGCTGGCAGCCGGCGGTAGCATCAGCCACGAACGCATGAAAGTCACCAAGTGGGGTGACGGTTTCCACGATTTTTGGAAATCGCGATGGCTGGTTTTGCGCGCATCCATCATTGGCGTTTTCGGCGGCTTTGTCCCGGCGGTCGGGGCATCGGCATCAACATGGGTCGCGTATGGTCACGCAATAAGGTCGACCAAGGATAAAACTAAATTTGGCAAAGGAGAGATCCGTGGCATCGCAGCCTCCGAAGGGGCGAACAATGCGACGGTGATCTCTGATCTGGTGCCAACGCTGCTCTTTAGTGTACCGGGCGGACCCGCAGCGGCGATCTTCCTTGGCGCGCTTTTCTCGTTTGGATATTATCCCGGCCCACGGATGATCACGCAGAACCCGGACCTGATGTTTTTGATCGTTTGGTCTGTGGCGCTCACGTCAATCGTTGGGGCTGCGCTATGCTTCGCTGTAACACCGATGTTGGCGCGCCTGACGCGCATTCCGTTCGCGATCATAGCCGCACCGCTGATCCTTATAATGGTGATTGGCGCTTATCAGTCGACATCTACGATGGGCGACATTTTCATGCTGTTCCTCCTCGGAGGATTGGGTTGGTTAATGAAACACGGCGGCTGGCCACGGGCACCGGCCCTTGTAGGCTTCGTTCTGGCAGGGCCAATGGAGCAATATTTTTGGCTGACCAACCAAATACACGGTTGGTCTTGGCTGACGCGTCCCGGCGTTTTGATCATCGGGTCGATCATTTTTATTCCCTTCTTGCTATCCGCCTATCGTTGGGTCCGAGCACACGGACAAGAAACTGCGCTGCAGGTGCCTGTCGAAACCGACGAAGACGACGCGGGCACGCCCCAAGCAAGCAAAGGCGTAGCATTGGTTCTGGCGGCGATAGCCACTGTCTTGTTTCTTTATGCCCTGTGGGAATTGTTTTCCTTCAATCCCGCTTCAAGGCTTATGCCCGCGTTGACGATTGTGCCTGGCTTACCGCTTGCACTTTGGCTTTTGGTGCGCGGCGTGCGCGAGTTTAATAACGATTTCGAGCGTGACGCGCGCGAATTGTGGATCCTAGTAGCGCTTGTGGCCTATGCCTTTGTTGTTTGGGCGATTGGGCTTAGCATTCCAACGGGCCTGCTCATCGCTTGGATGCTACTGGCCAAGGCGAAAATGCGTCTTTGGACAAGCCTGATCTACGGAGGCGTCGTGTTCGCAATCATCCGCGTCTTGTTTGAACTTCTCAGCGGCGATGCGCCCGTCGGAGCCCTTATCCCTCTCAGCTAG